>DASRZO010000547.1:0-11626 GCA_035686405.1 Pseudomonadales bacterium
CGCCACCGCGCGGCGACGCGCATCGGCATGGCTTCAGCTGCGTCGCCGCTGCCGTAACCGATGGCGAGCATCGTCGTTCCGCCGATGTCGGTACCGGAACGGAGTGCATCTTCGAAGCCCGCAGCGAGCCAGGCGTGTAGCGATGCCGTGTAGAGATTGCCCACGTGTCGCATGTCGGCGGCACCGAGCTTCAGTTTTTCGCCGATGTTGCGTTCGTAGGCGGCGGTCTTGCGGAATACGCGCGCCATCTCGGCCGACAGCGGCCGCAACTCGCTGGACAGATTGCCGTCGCGCACGAGCTGGAATACGTCGGGGGCCGCGGTGATTTCTTCGACGAAGGCGTCGATGTCGACGCCTGCGGCGATCGCCAGGCCCTCGAGTTCCCGCCGCCGCGCGTCGCCGCTTCGTGCGAGCGCGAGCAGATAGATCATCGACAAGCCCGTCTCCGCCATCCGTTGATACGGCCGATGCAGGAAAACTGCCTGCAGCGCGTCGATGTATGCTGCCGGCGATTCGTCGATCTTCGAGAATAGGTCTGCGGCGGCGAGCAGCACTTCGTCGACGTAGCAGGTTGTCGAGTACTTCCCGTTGAATACCGGGAAATCCTTCGGCTGGTTGTTCGGCTTCAAGCCGCGGCGGATCAAGCGCGCGAATGGTTTGCGGAAATCCGGACCGCGGTAATCGCTGGTGCCGCCGCTGCGATTCAGATCGATTTCGAGCAGCAGCGGATTCGTTTCCATCAGCACCGCGACCGCGCCGGCGCCCTGCGTCGGCTCACCCGACGTACCGCGTTCGTATTCGGCGCTGTCGGCGCAGATCACGATCGCCTGACGGTTGCGACCGTCGGTCGCCAGATAGCGTGCCGCGGCCTTCATGGCATAGAAGCCGCCGAGACACGCGTGTTTGAACTCGGGCACTTCGCATTGGCGCGACAACGGTGCCCGTCCGCGCGCGATGAGCCAGTCGTTGACCATACCTTTGACGATCACCGCCCCGGCGGAATTGTCGGTCGACGACTCGGTACCGAGTGCGAGCATGCCGATGCGGCTCGGATCGATTCGGTTCGCTTCGATCAACCGCACGACGGCGGTGGCCGCCATCGTGTAGACGTTTTCGTCCCGGCCGCGCAGGCGGAAACTGGCGCCGACCACGGTCGACGTCTTCTCCCAGCTGTCGGCATACCAGGTGCACCAGTGTTCGAGTTTGACGCGATACCGCGGTACGTAGACCGCGAGTCCGCTAATGCCGATCGCTGCAGCGCTCATGCGCGTCCCTCACGCGGTTGATTCGACGTCGTACGCACGGCCCAGCGCCAGAGCGACGCGTCCGGCAGCGGTACGACCAAAAACCAGTGTTCGAGGATCGCGAGGCCGAGCAGCGTCGCGACCAGCACCAGTCCGGTCGTTTCGAAGACGCTCGCGTCCGGCGCGCCCGCTGCGACGAGCAAAAGCAGGACTACGACGGTGGCGCACGTGACCGACACCGGAAACAGAAAATTGATCGGTTTCTTCGACATGTAAGTTTCGAGGAAGCGCAAGTGTTCGGGCAGGAACTCCGAATGCAGGTTCGGCGCGCCCAGGAACAGGTTCAGTTTCGCGCTCCAACGCATGAACCACAGTACGAAGAAGGTCCACGTGCCCACTTGATTCGGCATGTCCCACAAACCAGAGGCGATACACGTGCCGAAGCCGACGATCACCAGTTCGTGATGCAGGCTGACTTGAATGGCGAGTTTGAACCGGCGCCATCCGGTGATGCCGGGCGGGCAGCCTTCTTTGCGCGGCCCGGTGATCCAGCCCATGAAATAGCTCATCTCGATCCACGCCCACGCGAGCAGTGCGCACGTGAAGCCCACGTACGCGCCGGCGAGGGTCGTATCGTTGCGACTAGCGTAGAGACCATAGATGGCGGCGGCGAGTACGGCCGTTGCGCCGATCATGCTGCGGTTCAACGAACTCGGTGAGCGCCGGTCGAGATACAGGATCAAGCCGGTGCTGAACCACCAGATGAACAGCGCATACATGACCGGGACCGCGAACAAACTCATACGTCGTTCACCATGCCGGCGCCATGCGCACCCGGTCCGGAACGTCGTGACGGCAGACGGGCAGGAGGTACAGTTGAGAAAATGCGATGAATGCCCGAACTGCGAGCGTCGCCCGGGTCAGGCGTCCGACGATTCCCCCCCGCGCCTTAGCCGCATTGTTGGCTTGCGAAATTTCGAATAGCCGATCCAGCCCGGCGCGAAATCGCGGATTGTCGAGGTCGAGTGTGAACGGAAACACCTGCTTCGATATCGCGTTGGTGATTTCGAATACCTTGAAGTCGTAGGCGGTCGGGTCGAATCCCATCGCGAGGTGCAGTTCGGGTCGCGTGTGATCGCGTACGTACATCGTGGCGAACACCGCAAGCAGGAAAAATCGGATCCACAGACGGTTCGCGCCGCGCAGCAGTGCGGGATTGGCGCGCATCAGCAGCGCGAACGCTTCGCCGTGGCGAAACTCGTCGTTGCACCAGCGCTCGAACCAGCGAAAGATCGGATGGAACCGGCGCTCGGGATGCCGTTCGAGCTGGCGGAAGATCGTGATGTAGCGCGCGTAACCGATCTTTTCGGACAGGTACGTCGCGTAGAAGATGAACTTCGGCCGGAAGTACGTGTAGTGCTTCGCGCGTTTGAGGAACGAGAGATCGACGCCGATGCCGAAGCCCTTCAGCGATTGGTTGATGAATCCTGCGTGGCGGGCTTCGTCGCGCGCCATGAACGACATCAACTCGTAGATGTCGGGATTCGCGACGCGTTTTTTGATGTCGGAATACAACACGCAGCCCGAGAACTCGGCCGTGACGGAACTGATCAGAAAATCGAGGAACTCCTTTTTCAGCGCATCCGGCAAATCGCGCGCCTCGTCGTAAAAGGCCGGCGTGCGCTCGAAGTGCTCGCGATTTTCGTCGCGGCGCAACTCGGCCAACAAATCGTCCCACTCTTGCCGTACGAGACCGACGTCGATGCGGTTCATCGCGTCGAAATTGGTCGTGTAGAAGCGCGGCGCCAGCAGCGTGTCTTCTTTGGCGCGTAGGGTTGCGTCGTTGGGTCCGGTGTCGGTGACTGCCTGATTCATGTTCGGCTTCTACCTCCTGTCGAGTTGCAGCGCTGGTGCCTCAGTGCGTCGCGGTTGCGACGAGGGCGTTCGTCGGCGTGCCGTCCGTCGACGCCGAGAGAAATCGGGCAAAGACCTTCGAGTTGTCTGCACCGAACGGTTCGAGCGCAATGGTCCGGCCCGTCGTGGGGTCCTCGAGGGACATGCGGCCATCGGCCCAACGCACGAGTGCGAACGGCTCGTCGTGACCGACACCCAATAGCTTGCGGTCGCGTGCGAGGCCCCGCATCACACCCCGAACGAAGCCGTTGGTACCCGGCGGAAGCACTTCGATGACCGCGCCGCGTTGCGCGTCCCACACCACCACCGCACCGTCGGCCCGGTCTTCGAACCGCAACGCTCGGTTCGCCACGACGGCGGCGTTCGCCAGCCGCGTCACGCCGATGCCGCTCTGCCGCGTTCCCAGAGCCAGCAGCATGCTGACCGCGATCAGCGCAGTTGCACCGAGCAGCACGGCGCGCGGGAAATGTGTGTCGACCGAGGGGCTCATGGAAGCCTTCCTATTACGTCGTAACGAGTTGCGCTGGAACGCGAACGCGGGCAATTGGCCCGATCGGCGAACCTTGCGCGAGCGTGAGCGCCGGATGCGCATCGGCGTGTCCGCCCAGCGCATCGGCCAGGATTCTTGCCACGTCGTTCGCGTTTGGAACCGCGCGCAACATCGGTTGCGGGTTCGTCAGCCGCCACGGTCGCGCATGCGGCCACAGCACCGGATAGGCGATGCGATCCTTACCGTTGAGCGCGACCGGTATGTCTCCGGTGCCGTTCGCGTAGCGCCGCAGCGCGGCGCTACCGATCATCGTGAAGGGCAGGTTGAACGTCATCGGCAACGCGACGCCGAAGCGCGTGACGATACGTCGATTGGTAATCGTGTAGAGCGTCGTTCGAGCGATGAGCCAAGACACGGCGATGAACATCCCCAAAGAAACCGCTGCGAGCGCCACCACCCACGCGCCGGACAGTGCAGCAACGCGCACCGATTCGCCGTCGGCGAAAGCGGAGCCGGAACGCCACACCAACAGCACCGCGAAATAGAACGCCAGCTTGCGGACGTGAAACACGCGCTGCGCCAGCGTTGCGAAGTCGGGCGCACCCTGCCACAAGATGCGTTCGCCGGCGGGCAGCTTCTCGGGCAACCCGGGTACCGGTTCGTATTCGTACTCGCCGAAGTCGTGCGCTCTCACAGCAGTGGTCCCATCCGCGAGGGTTCTGCATACAGTTGACCGCCGGCGTAGTACGCGGTGATGTGGTCCTCTTCGCGCGCGGTGACGACGTCGGGATTGGCAAGGCCCGGCACGTTTGCGAAGTGTTTTGCCAGCAACGAAACCACTTTGACGTTCTTGTCGCTGCGGCTGATGCGGGCAAAGTTGATCGGCAGCAGCACGCGGCGCGGACCGTTGGCGCCGCTGACTTCCATCTCGAGATAGCGAATCTGCGGCTCGCTGCGATCGATCCACACGTCGGTGACGGTACCGCCGACTCGATCGTCGGCGCCGAACACTTGCATGCCGCGTGGATCTGGATCGCGCGCCTCGACGCCGTAGTCAGTCGCAACCCGCAACGGTGCGAGCTTCGGGTGACCTTCGACGGTCAGATCCGGCGCCTGTGCGCGCATTGCGTAGGCGGCCGGACCGACCGCGTCGAGCATGGGGTCGCCATCGGGCTCGAGCGGTGCGCCCGGCCACGGTCCGACGGGCGTGGCAGCGACCGGCTGCTGTGCTTCGGATCGCGGCGCGGTCCGCGTGCCGCCGCCGTGCGCCAGCAGGAACGTCTTCGGGCTCGGCGGTTTCGGGAACCCGACGACTTGTACGTTGCGCGAACGGTCGGACTCGAGCGGATAGCCTTCGCGTTTGTCTTCGCGACGCAGGTAGACGATCAGTCCCGCGAAGAACACCCAGAAGCCGTACAGCACGATCTGGGCAACGTCTATGTATTGGGTCAATGCACCTTTCATGTATTGGTCTCCGTCAAATCGTCAACCGGGAAACTCGGCAAGTCCGAACGGGGTGCTCGTTTGCGTGATGCGCGCGCGTGTCGAACGCACGAGTGGACCGATCGCAACGAGGGTCGTGAACAACAGCACGATTTCGAGGTGGTATACGAAGCTGTATCCGACACCGGGATCGTTCATCGCCGGCCCCAACGAGCCGGCAGAGGCGAGGGCCGAAACGGCGTCGCGCAGTGCACCGCCCAGGGCGATCGCAATTCCGCCGCCGCACGCTTGAACCGCTCCCCACGCGCCGAGCGCCAGGCCGCCGTACTCGCCCGTCGCGAGCCCCATCGCCGATGTCAACGTGCCCACAGAAAACAGCCCCGTGCCGAATCCGATCAACGTGACGCCGCAACGGAACAGCAAGAGCGAGTGCAGCGGTGCCGCGAAGATCACCGCCGCGAAGGCGAACACGCCGACGAGTGCACCCATCGCCGCGAGCCGGCAGGGGTCAGCACCGCGACCGAGCAGGCGCGCTGCAATCGCCAGCGCAACGAGCGTGCCTGCGGCCGACATCGCCGTGAGCATGGTCGTCGCGCTGACGGGCAGACCGAGTATTTCGCCGCCGTACGGCTCGAGCAGGATGTCCTGCATGCTGAACGCCGCCGTGCCGCATCCCACGGCGACGAGCAATCGCTTCGCGTTGTGCCTGCGCGTGAATTGCTCCCATGCACCGATGAAAGGTTGGCGGGCCTGATCGAACGACGTGCGCGCCGGGTCGCGCGCCTCTTGTTTCCAGAGCGCGGTCACGTTGAGCACCATCGTGAGCAGGCCGGCACCCTGGATCACTTGAATCAGTTTGACTTCGCTGAAGTTCCCCAACAGTTCGCCGAAGGCGAGACCGCTCAGCACCATGCCGACCAGCAACATGACGTACAGCATCGCAACGACGCGCGGCCGCGATTCTTCGGGCGCCAGGTCGGTCGCGAGTGCGAGCCCCGCCGTCTGTGCGATATGCAAACCCGCACCCGTCAACAGGAACGCGATTGCCGCGCCGATGGTGCCGATGAAGATCGGACCGCCGGTACCGCCCGACAGGACCAGCAGCGCGAACGGCATGATCGCGAGTCCGCCGAACTGCAGCATCGTACCGAGCCAGACGTACGGCACGCGTTTCCAGCCGAGCACCGAGCGATGGGTGTCGGAGCGAAACCCGACGACTGCGCGAAACGGCGCGAACAACAGCGGCAGCGAAATCATCAACGCGACGAGTGATGCCGGCACGCCGAGCTCGACGATCATGACCCGATTCAGCGTGCCGTTGAGCAGTACCAGCGCCATGCCGACGGAAATTTGAAAAAGCGACAATCTGAGCAAGCGGCCGAGCGGCAGTTCGGTGGTCGCTGCGTCGGCAAACGGTAGGAATCGCGGGCTGATGCGAGTCCAGCTTCGGATGACGCGTTCGAGAGCAAGTTGTTTCATCGCCGCACCAGCTCGAGCGCGTGGGAGGTATAGAAACCGCTGGCGACGCGCCGTGATTGCCGGATCTGCCAACCGGATTGAGTGAGCTGCGACTCGATATCGCGACGCAGTGTCGCTTCGCCGACGGGAACGACGTCGGGCGCGCGATCCGTGCGCGGAAATAGCCGGCCGATCGAATGCATGACGGCGAGCGCCGGGGTTCTCGGTACGAACGTGAACAGTACGGAGCGTTCGCATCGACTCGCGAACGTCTCCAACAGGTCCATCGAGTCGCGCACGCCGTAGTGGATCAGCGAGTCCATCGCGACGATGTGATCGAAGCGTCCGAGGTCGATGTCGCGCATGTCTCCGGCGCGGAAATCGATCGACCCGCAACGCAGCGGCGGCGTCCGTTCGCGCGCCAGCGAAATCAGCGTCGGCGACAGATCGAGTGCGACGACCGATGCGCCGCGCTGGGCAGCGGCGACTGCGAAGGCACCAGTGCCGCAACCCGCGTCGAGAATCCGTCGATCCCGAAGGTCGGTCGGGAGCCAGCCGAGCAGGGTGTCGCGCATCGCATCGCGGCCGGCACGAACGCTTTGGCGTATGCGTCCGAGCGGTGCGTCCGAAGTGAGCTTGGACCACGCCGCCGCGGCGGTACGGTCGAAGTACTGCGCGATTTCCTTGCGCCGCGAGGCGTACGAATCGGCGAATGACGTTTCGGCCATCGAAGAAGTCCTCGCCGCTAGTCGAAACCTAGGAAGTCGAACAATTCGCGGTCTTTCATCGGCGCGGCGATCATGGGCTCCCCACCGGCGAGGAGATTCGCCGCGAGACGCATGTACTCGGCCGTCACCGCTTCGAGCGCGGCGGAGTGTTCCATCTCGAACAGCGTGCATTTCTTCAAGCGACTCTTCCGAATGACGTCGAGATCGGGAAAATGCGCGACCCGCTGCAGCCCGATGGCGGCATTGAAACCGTCGATTTGATCGGTGGCGGCGCTGCGGTTGGCGATCACGCCACCCAGACGCACGGCATAGTTCTTCGATTTCGCCTGAATGGCCGCGACGATGCGGTTCATCGCGAAAATCGAATCGAAGTCGTTCGCGGCAACGACCAGCGCGCGATCGGCGTGCTGGAGGGGCGCTGCGAATCCGCCGCAGACGACGTCACCGAGTACGTCGAAGATCACGACGTCGGTGTCTTCGAGTAGGTGGTGCTCTTTCAGGAGCTTGACGGTTTGCCCGACCACGTAGCCGCCACAGCCGGTACCGGCGGGCGGACCGCCGGCTTCGACGCACATGACGCCGTTGTAACCCTCGTACACGAAATCCTCGGCCCGTAGTTCTTCGGCGTGGAAATCGACCGACTCGAGCACGTCGATCACGGTGGGTACGAGCTGCTTGGTCAGCGTGAACGTCGAGTCGTGTTTGGGATCGCAACCGATCTGTAGAACACGCTTGCCCAGTTTGGAAAACGCGACCGACAGGTTCGACGAAGTCGTGCTCTTGCCGATGCCGCCTTTGCCGTAGACGGCGAGCACGAGTGCGCCGTCGATTTTCACGCTCGGGTCCAGCGGGACCTGGACGCTGCCTTCTCCGTCGCGGCGCGGATCGAGGTGTCTGACGGGAATTGCGGTCATGCGGCTACTCCTTCGGTAACGCCTTCGAGCCGATCTTCGAGCGCGTCGCATGCTCGGCGCAGCGCTTCCAGCATCGTCTCGTCTGGAGACCAATATCGGCGCCGTTGAGCCTCTAGCAATCGATTCGCCACCTTGACGGATGCCGTCGGATTCAGCGCCGCGAGTCGGTTGCGCATCTCCTCGTCGAGCACGAAGGTTTGCGTCAGCTGTTGGTACACCCAAGGCGCTACCTGGCCGGTGGTCGCCGACCAACCCATGGTGTTCGTAATGTGAGCTTCGATCTGATGCACCCCTTCGTAGCCGTGTTGGAGCATTGCCTCGTACCACTTTGGATTGAGCATCCGCGTGCGCGTCTCGATGGCGACCTGGTCCGCGAGCGTGCGCACCGTACCGTCGCTGCGTGTCTGGTCTCCGACATAGACCGGGACCGTCGCGCCTTTGGCACGGGCGATCGCGCGGCTGATGCCGCCCAACGTGTCGAAATAGTGGTCGACCGTGGTGACGCCGACCTCGACCGAATCGAGGTTCTGATACGCGAGTTGCACGTCACGCAGCACGCTGTTCAGCAACTCGCTTTGCTGCACGGCTTTCCCCGTGCGGCCGTACGCGTAGCCTTTACGGCGCGAGTACACTTCGGCGAGTTCGTCCTCGTCCTGCCAGCAGCTGCTGTCGATCAAATGATTCACGTGGGAACCGTAGGCGCCGTCGGCGTTGCTGAAGACACGCAGCGCTGCCGTTTCGAGGTCGCCACCGTGCGTACGTACGAATTCGAGCGCGTGTTTCCGAACGAAATTGCGCTCCACGGGTTCGTCGGCGGTTGCCGCGAGGTAGGTCGCTTCCGCGAGCAGTTTCGTCTGCAGCGGCAGCAGATCGCGGAAGATCCCGGATAACGTGACGACGACATCGACTCGTGGACGTTGGAGATCTTCGAGCGCCACGAGCCTCGCGCCGCACAAACGTCCGTAGCTGTCGAAGCGAGGTCGCGCTCCGAGCAATGCGAGCGCCTGGGCGATCGGGGCGCCTTCGGTCTTCAGATTGTCGGTGCCCCACAGCACGAGGGCGATCGACTCGGGAAATGCCGCCCCCGACGTAGCGTGTGTCGCCAGGATTCGCTGCGCTTGGCGCGCGCCGTCGTCGAGCGCGAATGCACTCGGCAGACGGAACGGATCGAAACCGTGCACGTTGCGCCCGGTGGGAAGGATCGACGGGGTGCGCAGTAGATCGCCGCCGGGCGTCGGCCGTACGAAGCCGGCGTCGAGGGCGCGCAACAACGCGGGAAGTTCGTGGTCGCGCGAAAGCAATCCCGCAGTCGTCGCCAGTTCGTCGAAGATGGCCGAATGCGGCGTGCTTCGGTCCAGTCCGCTGAGCTTCAGCGCGGCCTCGGCCGATGCACCGTCGACTAACGCTTCAATTGAGGCGCGAGCCGGTTCGAGGTCACGCGTTCGAACGATCGCAGTCAGCAGGTCGATGCGTTCTTCTCGCGAGGGCGGTTCGCCGACGACGTGGAGCCCGTGCGGGATCAACGTTTGCTCTAGCTCGATCAGCGCATTGGACAGTCGTGTTACTTGCGCATCCGCGTCGGCATCGGGCGAATCGTTCGCTGCCAGTTGCAGTTCTAGCGCTTGGGCGCGAATGAGTTCGATCAGGGGCTCCCGCTCGGCCACGTCGGGCGGCAAGGTGCGGAATCGTTCGATCGACACCTTGAGGTCTGCGAGCCCTTTGTACAGACCTGCGTTCGTCACCGGCGGCGTCAGATAGCTGATCAACGTGGCGGCCGCGCGACGCTTTGCGATCGTCCCCTCGGACGGATTGTTGGCGGCGTACAGATAGAAGTTCGGCAGTTCGCCGATCAAGCGATCGGGCCAGCACTTCTGCGACATGCCGACTTGCTTGCCGGGCATGAACTCGAGCGCGCCGTGGGTGCCGAAGTGCAGCACCGCGTGTGCGCGAAAGTCGTCGCGAATGAAGCGGTAGAACGCCGAGAACGCGTGCGTGGGTGCGAAGCCGCGTTCGAACAGCAGGCGCATCGGATCGCCTTCATAGCCGAACGACGGCTGTATGCCGACGAACACGTTGCCGAAGCGCTCGCCCAACACGAAGAGCGACGCACCGTCGCTTTGCTGTCTCCCCGGAGCGGGGCCCCAAGCGGCCTCGATCTCGGAGAGCCAGCGCTCCCGGCGAATGTGCTCGTCGGAGGGTATGCGAGCATGAACATTCGCCGGGGCGCCGTACCTTGAAGCATTGCCGGTCAGAATTCGGTCGCGCAGTTGATCGACGGTAGCGGGGACGTCGACCCGATAGCCTTCTGCCGCGAGCGATTGCAGTGTTCGATGCAGCGACGCGAACACCGAGAGATAGGCGGCCGTGCCGGTACTACCGGCGTTCGGCGGGAAATTGAATAAAACGATCGCGATCTTTCGATTTGCGCGATCAGTGTTGCGCAGTGCGACCAATCGATCGACGCGGGCGGCGAGCATGCGTGCGCGCTCGACGTGCGGTTGCATGTCGCGCGCGTTCACGCCGCTGTCGGCGGTGCGGCCGCCGAACACCATCGGCCCGGTCGCGCCGTCGATTTCCGGAATCGCGACCATCATCGTCGCTTCGACGGGCAGCAGGCCGGCGTGGCTGGAGTCCCATTGGTCGAGGCTCTGGAACTCGACTGCGTGTGCGGCGATGTACGGCACGTCCAGCCGGGCGAGCATTTCCTCGGCAGCCTTCGCGTCGTTGTACGCAGGTCCGCCGACCAGCGAAAACCCCGACAACGACACAACGGCGTCGATGCTCGGGCGTCCGCGCTCGAAGAAGAACGTCTCGACCGCCGGGCGCGCGTCGAGGCCGCTGGCAAACGCAGGGACGACGTCCAGGCCTTTTGCCTCGAGCGCCTCGATGACGCTGTCGAAGTGTCGCGTGTTGCCTGCGAGCACGTACGAGCGCATGAGCAACAGGCCGACTCGGCCGCGCCCCCTTCGGGCGGGCAGCTTCTCGATGCGATCGGTGATCCGGCCCTTCATGCGCGGGTGATACAAGCCGACGTCCGGATACGCCGTCGGCAGCGATGCCTTCAGCGTGCCGCGCAGGTGCCGCCGCGGGCCGTCCGCGTATCGATCGACGAGGAACTTGATCAGATTGACGACGTTCTCTTCGGAGCCGGCCAGCCAGTACTGCAGTGTGAGGAAATAGGCGCGAACGTCCTGGGCCGTGCCTGGAATGAAACGCAGGATTTGCGGCAGCCGTCGCAGCGTTGCCATCTGTTTGGCGCCGGCAGTCGCGTCGGCGCCCGACTGCGGTTTGCCGCGGAGCTTCTTTAGGAACGCGAGCGGGCTTTTTTGCGACCCGTCCATCTTGAAGCCGCCGAGGCGCGTCAATTTGACGATTGCCGCAGCCGACATGCAGCCGATCATTGCATCGCATGTGTCGCGTCGGGCCTCGAGGTCG
>DASRZO010000548.1:0-6803 GCA_035686405.1 Pseudomonadales bacterium
TGAGAAAGCAACGTTGATTCAAGCGAACGCCGCGCCTCGGCCACTCGCTGAACCACGGCGTTGAGAAGGCGGCGTTGATGCAACCAACCCGTGTCTCGGCCACTTCCGAACCACGGCGTTGAGAAAGGAACGTCGATTCAAGCGAAGCGCCGCGTTTCTCGGACACTGCCGAACAACGGTATTGCTTCAACCGAACTGTGTTTTGGACTCACCGATCAACGGCGCTGAAGTGCACTGAACACCACGTCCCGGCACCGTGGAACGGCGGCGTTGACGTGCCCGGCTGAATGCCGGGCGTTGTCGCCCGCTCAGTCGGTCTCGGTTTCGTCGTCGACCCACACCGGCGCCCACGGTTTGCAGAACGCGATGTAGGCGTTGCCGCGTACTTCGATCGGGTTGCGCGGTTGGCTGTCCTCTTCGTCGAGGCGGCCCCAAGCGCCGAGCGGCGCCATCGTGCGTTGTTTGTTCTTCGACGGGTTCCCGTGGAGCTCGGCCATGTCACATCCCTTTGCATGTTCGGCGGATCGAATGTAGGGGACCGCCACCCGGAAGAACGTTAATCAGGTCGCAGTTTCCGGAACATCGTGCGCGGCCGCACGAACACATATTAGCGAGTGATCATCGAGCGGCAAATCGTTACGACGCATCGCGCTGCGTGACACTCGCTCGTTTGTTCCGGGTCAACGACGTACGTCGCGCGCAACCGTCAATTCGTCGGAGACGCGCCTGCCGGCGGCGGCACCCGCGGCGGACCGGGCAGCACGACCGCGACGACCCGTCGATTGCGCTCGCGCCCCTCTTTCGTCGCGTTAGTCGCGATCGGCCGCGTCTTGCCGTAACCCTTCGTCGAGACCCGCGAAGCGTCGATGCCGAGATCGTAGATCAGCACCTTGGCGACCGCGTCGGCGCGCGCTTTCGACATCTTGAGATTTGCCTTCGCGGGGCCGCGATCGTCGGTGTGCCCTTCGATCACGACCGTCGTCTCCGGATACTGCGTGATCAGCGCGGCCACTTCGGCGAGCGCGCCGTGCGGATCGCCGACGATCTTCGCGGAGCCGGGCTCGAACGTGAGCAACAGCGTGAACTCCTGCGCGACCGCCAAACGCGGCCGGCAGCCGGTCTCGTCGACCGGCTCGCCGTAGGGGCTGTTCGGACACAGGTCCGCCGCGCCGAGCACCCCGTCGCCGTCGGCGTCGAGCGGACATCCCTGCGCATCGACCTTCATGCCGCGCGGTGTGTCGGGACACTTGTCGTCCGCGTCGGCGACGCCGTCTTGGTCGGCATCCGGCGGCAACGTCGGGTTCGGTTCGGTATCACCGTTCGGTTCCGGTGCAGCGCTCGTCGTGGTGTCCGGCTGCGCGACGGTCGGCAACGACACGTCGGGGGGTCCGCCGCCGCGATCCGGCGGCCCACCGCACGCGAGCACCGCGACCGACAGTAAGGCGAGCGTCAGTACGCGCACGAGGGGTTCGATTGGACCACGGTCACGTGTTCGATCGCGTCATGCCGCGGTGTCTTGGAACTGCAGTTCGTAGAGGGTGCGATACACGCCCGGTCGTGCGAGCAACTCATCGTGGGTCCCGATTTCCTTCACTTCGCCGTGCTGCAGCACCAGCACGCGATCCGCTTCCTGGATCGTCTGCAAACGGTGCGCAATCACAATCGACGTACGGTCCTGCGTCAAGACCCGCAGCGCGTCCTGGATCAGGAGTTCCGTTTCGGTGTCGATGCTGGCGGTGGCTTCATCGAGCACGAGGATCTCCGGGTCGGCCGCAAGCACGCGCGCGAACGCGAGCAATTGACGCTGGCCTTGCGACAGATTCCCGCCGCGTTCGATCAGCGGTTCGTCGTAACCGCGCGGCAGCCGCATGATGAAGTCGTGCGCGTGCACGAGCCGCGCGGCGCGCTCGACTTGCTCGCGCGAGATGCCCGGGTTGCCGAGGCTGATGTTGTCCGCGACGGAGCCCGAGAAGACGTGGAAATCTTGCAGCACGATGCCGATCCGTTTGCGGACCTCGGCCGACGGGATGTCCATCAGGTCGATGTTGTCGAGGAACATCTGCCCCGGCGCGAAATCGTAGAAGCGCGCCAACAACCGAATGATGGTGCTCTTGCCGGACCCCGTCGCACCGACGATCGCGAGCTTCTCGCCGGGTTCGATGTGGAACGTCACGTCTTTCAGCACGCGCGGGCCGTCGGCATACGCGAAGTTGAGGCGCTTCACGTCGACCGCACCGGACAATCGCGCCGGCAGCGACGCCGGTCGCGCGGGTTCGTGGATGCGCTCGCTCCAATCGAGCGCTTGGAAGATCCGCTCGGCGCTCGCCATCGCACGGAACAGCACGTTGTATTGCTCGCCGACCGCGACGATCGGCCGAAACAGCATGTCGACGAACTGCGTGAAGAGCACGACGCTGCCGAGCGAGATCGTCTGCTGCAGCACGTGGCCGCCGCCGAACCAGATGATCACGCCGACCGCCACCGAGCCGAGGTTGTCGATGAACGCGCTGTACAGCACTTCGATTTCGACGGCGCGATTCTCTTCGCGGCGATTCTCCTGGTTGATCTGCGTGTACCGGGCGAGGTTGCGATCCTCGCGGCGGTTCAGCTGCACGACCTGGATGCCGGAGAGATTCTCCTGCAGGTTCTGATTGAGTTGCGAAATGCTCTGCCGGATCGCCCGGTACACCGTGCGCGTGGCGCGGCGGAAGAAGTACGTCGCGACGCCGACGATCGGCACCGACAACAGCAGGATGCCGGTCAGCGTAGGGTCGATCGCGAGCATCAGCGACAGCGCGACGAAGAACGGCACGAACTCGCCGACGAGCACACCGAAGCCGGATAGCAATTGAAACAGCACTTCGATGTCGTTCGTCACGCGCGTCATGACGCGACCGACCGCGACGTGGTCGTAGAACGCCGACGGCCGCGTCTCGAGGTGCGAGAAGAGATCGAAGCGGAGGTCGCGCAGCGCGCCGAGCACCGACTTCGCGAGGTAGACGCGGTGATAGTGCGAGGTGATCGCCCACGCCGTCGTCACGAGCATGTACAGCACGCACGCGGTCAAAATGTGCGACGCGCCGATGCGTTCGGCGAGCCACGCATTCACCGCGTTCATGCCGAAGTCCGGCAGCACGACGGTCGAGTGTGCCTTCAGCAGTCCGTCGATCACGACGCGCGACACGATCACCGGCATCAGGATCGCGAGCACCGACGCGACGAGCACGAGCGCGCCGCTGACCGCCGCGTCGCCCCAGTGCGGCCGGACCCAATGGAACAAACGGCCGATCAGCCGCGCGTCGAACTGCTTGCCGGCGAGTTCGGCGTCGAAGACGGCATAGTCGCGGCGCGCGTTCATCCGGTCTCCGCTTCGTGCAATTCCGTCAACAGCCGCCCGCGCCGACGTTGCGTGCGTTCGAGCTCGGCGTACCAGCCGTCCGCAGCGACCAGCGCATCGTGGGTGCCGATCTCCTCGATCGCGCCGTCGGCGAGCACGATGATGCGATCGGCGTGGCGCGCGGTGGATACGCGGTGCGACACGAGAATCGTCGTCATGCCGCGGCGCGCGGCGCGCAGCCGCCGCAGGATGTGTTCCTCGGTCTCCGTGTCGACGCTCGAGAAGCAGTCGTCGAGGATCAGGATCGGCGGCGTGCGAATGAGTCCGCGCGTCAGCGTCGAGCGCTGCTTCTGCCCGCCCGACAGCGTCACGCCGCGTTCGCCGACCGGCGTGTCGAGCGCGTCGGCGAACGCGACGATCGTATCGCGCAGATCGGCGTCGCTCGCGGCCGACCAGATCAACGCGTCGTCGCGTTCCGGATTGTCGTAACTCAAGTTGTGACGCAGCAGATCGGCGAACAAGAACGGGTCCTGCGGCACGAGCACGACTTGATGGCGCAACTGCGCGAGCGGGTAGTCGCGCACGTCGTGGCCGTCGATCAACAGCGCGCCGGCGGGCGGATCGAGCAGTCGAACGAAACATTTCAGCAGCGTCGTCTTGCCGGCGCCGACGCGGCCGAGCACGGCGATCGTTTCACCCGCCGCGATCGATACGGAGATGCCGGCGAGCGCTTCGTGCGGCGCACCGGGATAGCGATAGCGGAGATCGCGCAGTTCGACTCGCCCTTCGATCGTCGCCGGGACCGCCGGCGCGCCGCGATCCTCGATCTCGGGTGCGTGATCGAGCACTTCGAACAAACGCTGTGCGCCGGACGCGCCCTGTTGCCACAACGTCACCATCTGGCCGGCTTCGCGCACCGGCCACAGCACCATCGACGCGTAGCTGAAGAACGCAGTGAACGTGCCGATCGACATGTCGCCGGACGCGACCAGGCTGCCGCCGTAGCCGAGGATGATCACGGTCGACAGCGCGCCGACCCACGGCAGTACGCCGCGAATGAACGAATTCGTCCGTGTCAGCGCCATGAAGCGCGTCGCGTAGCCGACATTCACCGCGTCGAAGCGCTCGATCTCGTGCTGCTCCTGTACCAGCGCCTGCACGGTGCGGATGCCGTTCAAGTTCTCTTGTACCTGCTCCGACAACGACGCGAAGCCTTCCTGCACCGCCAACGATTCGACATACACGCGCCGCGCGAACAGCCATCCGAGCACCAGCAGCAACGGCATCGGCACGAGCAGCAGCAGCGTCAGCGTCGGCGCCAGCGCGAACATGCACGACAGGCCGATCACCGCCGAAAAGACGATCACCAGGATCGTCCGCAATCCCATGCCGACGAGTTGGCGCACCAGGTTGATGTCGTTGATCGCGCGCGCCATCAAATCGCCGGTCGGATAGCGCGCGAAGAATCCGGGACCTTGATGTTGCAGGTGATCGTAGACGCGCTTGCGCAAGTCGTACGCGACCGATACGCCGATGCGGCGAATCACGCGTCGGCTGACGATGATGCAGGAGAACTCGCCGAGTACGCACAGCACGATCGCGAGCGCCGGCCAGGCGAGCGCGCTGCGCGCCGCAGCGTAGTCCATCGAACCGGCGACGACGCCCGCGTTGCCGGAGACGATCCGATCGATGCCGTCGCGCAGGAAGAGCGGAATCGCCGCTTCGAACACGCGCGCGAGCAGCAGCCCGAACATGCCGCCCCAGAACGGCACCTTGTAGCGATCGTGGTAGGGCAACAAACGCTTGAGCGGCGTCGCCATGCGACTCCTCGTTCCCTTTCGTGAAAGGCTTCGTGAAAAGCTTCGCGAAAAGGCTTCCCAAAAAGCGCCGGGAGGTGAAACGACAACGCGCGGTCGAGACCGCGCGCTTGCGCGCCATGATAGTGCGAAATCGCGCGCATGCCAAAACGCGCGCGTTACTTCATGCCGAGCAACGCCTCCAATCGGCGCGCGACCGCCTCGACGTCGATCGGTTCGCTCGTGTCGAGCGTCATCACCGACGGCTCGGCGTCGGTCGGCGGTTCATGCCGCTGCAACTGGCGCTCGAGCACCGCGACCGTCGCTTCCGACGGATCGGCGTGCGAACGCGCGCGCCGTTCGATGCGCTCGATCAACAACGCACGCGGCGCGGTGCAGTTCAGGGTGACGCAGCGCACGCCGCGCCGAGACGCGAGCGCCCGAATCTGCGCGCGCCGCGCGGCGTTCGAGAACGTCGCATCGAGGATCACCCGTTCGCCGCCGTCGACCACCGCGGCGGCGCATTGCTCGAGCCGGCGATACAACGCATCGGTCGCCTCTGCCGTATACAGCCCTTCGTCGAGGTTCGAGCCGCTGCGTGCGAGCGGTTCGAGCGCCGCCAACCGCTTGCGTTCGACGTCGGACCGCACGCGCACCGCCGCGAACCGCGGCACCAGACGCTCGGCGAGCCACGACTTGCCGGAACCCGACACGCCGCACATCAACACGATCGCCGCAGGTCGTTCGAACGCGCGCTCGCGGGCAAACGCGACATGCGCCTCGAACGTGCCGCGCGCGGCGCCGTCGCCGGCGCTCTGTGCGCGTAGCGCCGCGACCTTTGCGCGCACCATCGATCGATACACGAGATAGAACCGTAACGTCGCGACGCCCGCGTAGTCGCCGGAGCGTTCGAGATAGCGATCGAGGAACGCGTAACCCAGGTCGGCGCGATCGCGCACGCAGCAATCCATCAGGAGGAACGCAGCGTCGCTCAGCACGTCGATCCAACGCAACGCGTCGCTGAACTCGATGCAGTCGAACGCCTGAATGGCGCCGTCGAGGCGGACTAGATTCGCGAGATGCAAGTCACCGTGACATTCGCGGACGAAGCCGTCGCGGCGGCGGGCATCGAACGTTTCCACGAGGCGCGCGTGCTCGACGCGGCTCGCGCGTTCGAGCGCAGCGATCGTCCGGGCGTCGACCGCGGCGAACGCCGACCGGCGAATTTGCTCGAAGTTCTCGTCGACCGGCTTGAAGACGGCGGCGGCGGTGCCGAATTCGGTCGACGGATCGACCGCCGGCAATCCGGCGTGCACGGCGGCGAGCGCCGCGCCGAATTCCGCGAGATCCGCCGCGTCGACCGCGCCGGCGGCGACCTGCCGGTCGAGCTGCAACTCGCTCGCGAACTGCCGCATGCGCACCGCGTATTCGATCGCATCGCCCGACAGCGCGATGCGCGCGCCGTTCGGCGTCTGCACGATCGGCACGACGTCGACGTACAACGATTTCGCGAAGCGGCGGTTCAATTCGATCTCGGCCTCGCAATAGCGCTTACGACGTTCGAGCGTCGAGAAGTCGAGGAAACCGAAGTCGACCGGCTTCTTGATCTTGTACGCGTATTCGCCGGTCAGCAGCACCCACGAGATGTGGGTCTCGATCAGCTCGACGCG
>DASRZO010000549.1:0-3761 GCA_035686405.1 Pseudomonadales bacterium
CGGAGTCGAGCCGTTCGGCAACGGCGTGCGCCCGCGCGATGTCCTTCGACCACACCGAGCCACCGAGGCCGTAATCGGTGTTGTTCGCGCGCGCGATCACGTCTTCCTCGTCGGTGTACTTGATCACCGGCAGGACGGGACCGAACTGCTCTTCGTCCACAAGACGCGTTCCGTCGGTGATGTCGCGCACAATCGTCGGGCGGATGAAGTAGCCCTTATCCAGCACTTCGCCACCAGCGATGATGTTGCCGTGCTTGCGCGCGTCTTCGAGGATTTCTTTCACCTTTTCGAACTGCATGCGGTTCTGCAGCGGTCCCAGTTGTGTGCCCTGCTGCAATCCGTCACCGACGATCGCCGCGTCGGCGAGCGTTGCGAGTTCGTCGCACATTTCGTCGTAGATCGACTCGTGCACGTACAGGCGCTTCATCGCGATGCAGACCTGGCCGCTGTTCTGGAACGCGCCGGCGAAAATCTTCGGCGCCGCCGCCTTCGGATCGACATCGTCGAGCACGATGCCGGCGTCGTTGCCGCCGAGTTCGAGCGTGATGCGCTTCAGCGTTTCGGCCGCGCCGGCCATCACCTTCTTGCCGGTCGCGGTGGAGCCGGTGAACGAAATCTTGCGGACGTCCGGATGCTTCGTCAGTTCGCCGCCGAGATCGTTCGCGTCGGTGATGACGTTGAGCACGCCTGGCGGGAACAAATCCTTCGTCAGTTCGGCAACGCGCAACGTCGCGAGCGGCGTGGTCGGCGCAGGCTTCAACACGAGCGTGTTGCCGGCGAGCAGCGCCGGCGGCAACTTGAATCCCATCAGGATGAGCGGAAAGTTCCACGGCACGATCGCGCCGATCACGCCGAGCGGCTTGCGCCGCGCTTCGACTTTGCGGCCTTCGCTGTCGTCGAGGACCTTCGTCGGTAAGTCGAGCGATGCGAAATAGCGGCAGAACGCCGCGAGACCGTATGCCTCGCCCATCGCATCGCCCAACGGCTTGCCTTGCTCTTGCGTCAGCAACTGCGCGAGCTCTTGCGCATTCTTCTCGACGACATCGGCGAACGCATTGATCGATTTCCTGCGCTCTGCGAGCGTCTTCCTGCTCCACCCTGGAAACGCGGCCTTCGCGGCCGCGACCGCCTCGTCGAGTTGGCCCTTCGACGCGCGCGGACACGCCGCGAGCACCTCTTCCGTCGCCGGGTTCACGACCTCCATCGTCATCGCGCCGTCGACCAGCCGGCCATTGATCAGCAGTTTGTAGGCGTCCATCACGTCCTCCGGTTCATTCGTTCAGAGTTGGGTTCGGATGTTTGTTCGGATTCGTTTCAGCGGCTCGCCGAGCAGTTCTCGCAGCCCGGTCTTTCGCTATATAGTCACGAATATACCGCTATCTCGAACCGCAAGGCCAACACGCCGAGGAGCCCCCGTGTCAGCACACGTCGAAGCCGAAACACTGACCACGTTCGAAGTCACCGGCGACGGCTCGCGGATTCGCCTGAACGCGACCGCATCGGACGGCGCGCCCGTCTCGTTCAGCCTACCGACCGACTGTCTGCGGCAAATGGTAATGACGCTGCCGCGGATCGCGATCGAAGCACTGCGTCGCCAGCACGACGATTCGAGCCTACGCATCGTGTATCCCGCCGGTTCGTGGCACATCGAGCAATGCACCGCGCACGAAGGCACGTTCATCTTCACGCTCAGCACGCCGGACGGGTTCGAGGCATCGTTCGGGTTCGGCCAATCCAAGATGCGCGCGCTCGAGCGTTCGATCCGTGACGCCAACGCTAGAGTGACCACGGTTCCGCCGGTGTTGAACTAGCGAACGCCCGAGGAGATCGTCATGCCGTTGCCGCAACGCCCGCTCGCTTCTCCGTTCGGCGCCCGCACGCTCGCCGAGCAAGTCATCGAAGGCATCGACCTCGGCGGCAAAACCGCCATCGTGACCGGCGCGTCGTCCGGAATCGGCATCGAAACCGTGCGCGCGCTCGCGACCGCCGGCGCCCGCGTCGTCATGCCGGTGCGGGCGCGCGAGAAAGGCGAGGAAGTCGCCGCGGAGATTCGCGCATCGACCGGCAACAAAGCCGTTTGGGTCGCAACGATGGATCTCGCGGACTTCGACAGCGTGCGCGCGTTCGCTGACGGTTACGCGAAGAGCGGCGCGCCCCTTCACATTCTCGTTAACAACGCCGGCATCATGGCGACGCCGGAACGCCGGATCATGGGCGGCATCGAAGCGCAGTTCGGCACGAACCACTTGGGCCACATGCTGCTCGCGTGCCTGCTCGCACCGGCACTGCGCAAGAGCGCGCCGAGCCGCATCGTCGAGCTGACATCGATCGGACATCGCCGTTCGCCGGTGATATTCGACGATCCGAATTTCGAACGGCGGCCCTACGACAAATGGGAAGCGTACGGGCAGGCAAAGACCGCGAATTCGCTGTTCGCGGTCGAGATCAACCGCAGGCTGGAACACGACGGCGTCACGGCATACGCCGTGCATCCCGGCGGCATCATGACGGCGCTACAACGCGATCTGAGCAGCGAAGAGATCCGCGCATTCGGCTGGGTCGACGAACACGGCAACGTGAATGCGCGTTTCAAGACGCCGTCCGGCGGTGCTTCGACGTCCGTGTGGTGCGCGACCTCGCCGTTGCTGGCGTACGGCGGCGGCGTGTATTGCGAAGACTGCAACGTCGCAACGGCGGTCGGCGCGGACGATCCGAGCTTTGCCGGCGTGCGACCGTGGGCCATCGACCCCACCGCTGCGCGCTCATTGTGGACCCTATCCGAGCGCTTGCTCGGCGCGCGCTTCCTGGACGACGCGAGCGCGCGTTAGCGGTGCATCACATCTCACCGTCACCAACCAATTTCCGCGCGGAGTATTCGTGCAGGGAGCGAGAGAGCGTCACCCTACGATCTCGCGCGCGACGCGCTACTTGCCGATCAACACGTCCGACGCCTTGATGATCACCGTCGCGGCGTCGCCCACTTTGAGGGCCAAATCGTCGACGGCTTCGTTCGTGATCGACGACGTGATGACGACGCCGTGTCCAACATCGACTTTGACGTGCGCCGTCGTCTGCCCTTTCGTCACAGCGACGACCTTGCCGTCGATCTGATTGCGCGCGCTGACCTTCTTCATCGCTCCCTCCGTGCATGAGTGTCGATCCGAGTTTCGCAATCTATCGTCCTATATTGCGATAGACGCCGACAATGGTTCGGCGCGCGGCAGCAAAAGTCGTCGGTCGTTGCCGATGTCCGTCATGCGGTCGCAGCAGTACCGCTGGACGCGCCGGTGCGTTTTCCAGGGCAAGCCCGCGGCGTAGGGTTCCTCAACGCCGTCGTCTTCGAAGCGACCAAAGGTGCACGAGGGAAACGAACTCGTACCGGTCGCGCTGCTGCTATTCAACGACGGCGAGGATTTCCACGCGGTCAGCCCACCGAGGCGATACCGCTGCTCGAGCGTGCGCTCCTGTGGGTCGAAGGTGATGCCGCGCTCACTACTCGCTCGCGAGAACCGCAAAGGCGCGCCGCGGCAACGAATCGAGTGAAGCGCCGAACGTTTCGCTACAGCTTCTCGGTCAACGACCACCAGCGCCTGAAGTCACGCACGAGATAGATCACCGTTGCCGTGCACGCGACCGCGCCGACAGCGGCGCCGATCGAAACCCACCACCACACGTTCGCCATGAGCATCGCCTCCGTCGCGATGCGACGTGCGCATCGGCGACGACAAGCCCCTCTACCGTTTAGAGCATCGGCCTCCACG
>DASRZO010000550.1:0-2848 GCA_035686405.1 Pseudomonadales bacterium
CGCGCCGCGGAACAGTCGGTCGATGTGTTCGATCACCGTCTCGTGCGCGTTGCGCTCCTTCATCACCTTGAACAGCAGCGATGCGTACAGCGGTACCACCGGGATCGCCGAACTCGCTTGCGTGACGACCGCTTTCAACGCCGCCACCCGCGCATCGCCGCGCGAACCCAAACGTTTGCGAATCGCCGCCGCGGCACGGTCGAGGTCTTCCTTCGCCTTGCCGAGCGTGCCGTGCCAATAGATCGGCCACGTCAGCTCGCTGCCGACGTACGTGTACGTCACCGTGCGGAAGCCGTCGGCGAGCACGCCGGCGGATAGCAGTGCATCGATCCAGAGTTCCCAATCTTCGCCACCCATCACCGCGACGGTGCTTTTGATCTCGTCCGGCGTCGCCGGTTCGAGGTCGACTTCGTGCACGACGCCGCGGTCGAGGTTGAGCGTCTTCACGTGATGCACGCCGCCGATCGGTTTGATCACCGAGCGATGCAGCACGCCGCTCTTCGGATCTTGTCGGACGGGCGATGCGAGGCTGTAGACCATCAAGTCGATCTGGCCGAAGTCGGCCTTGATCGCGCCGACGACCTTCGTCTTCATGGCGTCCGAGAACGCGTCGCCGTCGAACGTCTTCGCGTAAAGGCCCGCCGCTTTCGCGCGCCGTTCGAATGCATGGTTGTTGTACCAACCGGCCGTCGCGGTGCGCGTATCTTCCGGCGCCTTTTCGAAGCTGACGCCGAGCGTCGCCGCACCCCCGCCGAACGCGGTGACGACCCGCGACGCGAGTCCGTAGCCGCCCGATGCCCCGATCACGAGCACCCGCTTCGGCGCACCCGCGAGCGCGCCGCGCGACTGCACCGTCGCGATCTGCGAATCGACGTGCGCGGCGCAACCCTTCGGGTGCGCGGTCGTGCAGATGAAGCCTCGGATGCGGGGTTTGATGATCATCGGGAATCTCTTGCTGAATTCGAAGGTGGCTCGAAGCGAACGAAGCAGTCGGACATCGCGCGGCTACGCGATCATACCTTGGTGCACCGCGTGTCGCATGACCGCGGCGACGTCGAACGCCCACGGCCCGTTGCGTTCGATCGCGATCGTCGCACGCAAGCCATCGCCGAGTTTGTGGTCGCGATCGCCGTCGAGCGCGAGCACGCCGGGTCCGTCGAACGCGATCGCTTCGCCGAGCGCGACGCGCCGATGGCGCGCGACCGACACCGGCCGGAACAAGCCCGGCGACAACGGCGCGGCGAAGCGGCGGCCTTCGCCCATCTCGACGAGCAACCCGCAATCGTCGGCGGCGCCGACCGGATCGAGATAGCCGCCGATCGGCGACATGCCGACCGAGTCGGGCTCGGCGCGCGTCAGCAGAATGCGCGACAACCGCGCCGCGTCGAACGGCAGGAAATTGCCGACGAAATCGTCCTTGAGCAGCGCCGCATCGATCAACCCGACGTCGGTTTTGCCGTTCGAAAATTTCAGCCGCAGCACCTTCGCGCGCCGCCCGAACGCCTCCCGCGAGACGCGACCCGCGGCGACGAGCCCGGCGACCATGCCGGCGACGGTCGGCTCGATCATCTGCGGGAAGACGTTGTTCGTGCCGGTGGAGAGCGCCAGCAGGTTCACGTCCGGGGCCATGCGCGTGATCGCGCGATTCGTGCCGTCGCCGCCGAGGCTGACGACCGTGTCGCAACCCGCTTCCAAGTACCGCGCCATCGCCGCCTCGGTGTCGGAGGCGTCGTTCGCGAGCGGATGCTCGACGACGTGCACGCGCGCTTTCAGATCCATGTACTGGAGCGCGAGCGTGGCGATGCGGAACGGTTCGCGCGCGATGTAGATGTCGGTGACGCCGACTGCATCGGCACCCGCCGCCACGCGCGCAACCGTGTCGCGTTTCGCTTCGTGGGTCATGTTGGTCGCCCGCGCTGCGAGGCGACGCACGTCGCGACCGGACATCGGGTTCACACAGATCGCGAGTCGGACGGGCTTCATCGAACTCGACTCGGCGGTGTCGGAACGTGCAACGGTTACATCACTGGCGGCTGACGAGGCTGCTAAGCTAGGGCCTCGATCGCGTCCAAGGCAAGTGCATGGCGAAGCCCGATCCGAACAGCGTCGCGTGCGAACACCTCGCCACCGAGGGTCCCGTGCCGTTTCCGTTCGACGTCGAGATGGTGCTCGACGGCGTCTCGGGCTTCACCGACGCGATCGTCCGCTGCAAGTCGTGCGGCCAGGCGTACCTGATCGAGATGCTCGATTGGTGGGGTGCGCGTTTCCAACGCCGCACGTTTCGCACGTCGCTGCTCGCGAACGACGTGGTCGCGCAATACACACGCAACCGCCAACGCGGCAGTTGCGACGTCAAGCGCGCATCGGCCGAGTGGCACGCAGTACAGAGCGAAGCGAAGCTGACGTCGCTGCGCATCACGCTCGACCTCGACACGACACAGCAGATCGAATCGCGCGTGCTGCCGCCCGACGCCGACATACCGATGGGGCATTGGCGCGAACGGTTGAACTGAGGGGCGCAGTGCCGCGCGGTACCGCCGCTAGACCCGGTCGAGTACCCGAATCGAATACGCATAGGCGTGCCGATCGTCGGCGGGATGGTCCTCGCGGCTGATCTCGCGGAACGCGCGCTGATCGAACTCCGGAAAACGCGTGTTGCCGTCGATGTCCGCGTCGATCAGCGTGCAGTACAAGCGATCGGCGACCGGCAACGCGAGCGCGTAGATTTCCGCACCGCCGATCACCATCGCTTCGCCGTGTGCCGCGTCGGCGCCGAGCGTGTCCTGCGCCCGCGCGAGCGCTTCGTCGAGCGTGTGCACCACGATGGCGCCGTTGGCGGCGAACGACC
>DASRZO010000551.1:0-2522 GCA_035686405.1 Pseudomonadales bacterium
TCAGCGAGACCGAACTCGCCGTGGACGTGGCGCGACGTCGAACGCCGGTGCGGCGGAGGTTCGTTGCGCCGGACTCTGAGCGACAGGGATGTCGCGACGAAGCCTACATGGACGTATTCACGGCGTGTCCGGCGCGGCGAACATCCGCCGCGCCGGACCCCAGCACCGAGTGACTCAGTCCTTTTCGAACCAGCGATAGACCACGCCGGCGATCGCCGCGCCGATGATCGGCGCGACCCAGAACATCCACAGTTGCGCGATGGCCCAACCGCCGACGATCAGCGCGGGTCCGGTGCTGCGCGCCGGGTTCACCGACGTGTTCGTCACCGGAATGCTGATCAGGTGAATCAGCGTGAGGCACAAGCCGATCGCGATCGGCGCGAGGCCCGCCGGCGCGCGCTTGTCGGTGGCGCCGAGGATGACGAACAGGAACATCATCGTCATCACGACTTCGGTGACGAATCCGGCCGCCATCGAGAAATGGCCGAGCGAATGTTCGGCGTAGCCGTTCGCCGCGAGGTTGCCGGTGTAGCCGCCCTCCTGCCCGCTCGCGATCGAGTGCAGCAGAGCCGCCGCGACGATGGCGCCGAGCACCTGCGCAATGATGTACGCGGGCAACTCCGCCGCCTTGAATCGACCGCCGACCGTCAAACCGACGCTAACGGCCGGATTGAGGTGACAGCCGGAGATGTGGCCGATCGCGAACGCCATCGTCAACACCGTCAAGCCGAACGCCAATGCGATGCCGAGCAGGCCGATGCCATAGGTCGGAAAAGCGCCGGCCAACACGGCCGCGCCGCAACCGCCCAACACCAACCAGAACGTGCCGATGAATTCCGCGGCACTACGCTTCGCTAACGACATGTCTCCCCCTCGTTGTTTTTGCTGTGTTGTTACTGCGACGACACTTGTACCAGGCCTGCGGCGATCTCGCGACTGACGGCGACGAGCGCGCGCGCCTGCGCGGCGGCCAGCGCTTCGTACGGATCATCCGCCGCGGCGACCGGCTCGCGCACCGAACTGTGACCGACCACCGGCGGACCGGAGGCGCCGCGGCGCTTGATCGTCCACACGACGTCGAGCACCGCGGCTTGTCCCTCGATCATCTCGAAGCGCTGCACGTCGAGCGCGACGTCGAACTGGGCGCTGTTCGATGCGGTCTGCGCGAACATCGTGACACGGGCGCCGCCGAGATCGCGCGTGAGATATTGCGCCGCCGCCTCGGCGATGACGTCCGCGAGCGGCGCCGCCCAGCGGCGTTGTTCGAGCACGACGACGCGGTTGCCGCCGGCCTCGACGACGAACTGCGGGCGGTTGACGACCTGCGGCAGCGTCACCGGTCCGACGGACACCGAACCCGCGAACCGCGCGGCGCTCGACGGCGTCTCCATGCTCAACGTGTAGAACCGCGACGGCGGCGACGTCGAGCACGCGGCGAGCATCGCCAACGAGACCGATAGGCCGCACGCCGCCAGAAGTCGGCCAGATCGTCCGATCATTGTTTCTTGTCCTCCGGTTTACCGCGGACCAACGCTTCCGGGTGCTGCTGCAAGTAGTCCATCAGGTCGCGCATCGACGCCGTCGCGCGGTTGAGCTCCTGCAGCGTCTGCCGCAGATCGCCCTGCAGCGGCGAATCGTTCGACAACGTCGACTGCGCCGCCTGCAGCGTCTTCGACGCGTCGCCAATCATGTCTTTCGCGGCGGGCGCCACCTCGGTGTCGAGGCGTTTGATCAGGCCGCGCGCGTCGGCGAGCGTGTGTTCGAGCTCGGCGCCGATGCGATCGATCGGCACCGCGTCGATCTTCTTCGTCAAGCCGCCGACCATCGCCTGCAGCTCGCCGAACGTTCCCTGTTGCGTCGGCATGCGCGGCGGCCGTTCGTTCCAATCGAGCGAAGCCTTCTTGGCGTCGGGGAAGAAGTCGAGCGCGACGTACAGTTGGCCCGTCAGCAGATTGCCGGTGCGCAGCTGCGCGCGCAGACCGTTCGCAACGAGCGCGTCGATCCGTTCGCGTTGTTCTGCCGCATTCGGCGGCATATCCATGCCGTTGCGCACGCGCGAGCGCAGCCGTTCGGGATAGAGATTGATCGTGACCGGGAATTTGAACAGGTGCGTATCCGGTTCGAATTCGAGATCGACCGCCTTCACTTCGCCGAGCGTGATGCCGTGAAAATCGACCGGCGCACCGGCCGTGAGTCCGCGCAGCGACTCTTTGAAGTAGAGCTGGAACGTCAGCACTTCGGTCTCGGCATGCCGCATCGCGACGGCGCGATCGCTCGCCAGCGTGAACTCGGTGTCGGCCGCCGCGCTCGGTTCCGGCGGGAAATCGGCCGGTGCCTGGAACGCGATGCCGCCCGCGACGATCGCGGCGAGCGATTGCGTGTCGACCTTGACGCCGGTGGCATCGAGCGTGACGTCGACGCCGCTCGCATGCCAGAACCGCGTATTCGTCGTGACGTACTGGTCGTACGGGGCGTTGACGAATACCTGCAACGTCACCGCCTTGCCGTCGGGGTCGAGGTCG
>DASRZO010000552.1:0-6127 GCA_035686405.1 Pseudomonadales bacterium
GTCGAACCGACGGCGGTTGTCTCCGACGCCGTCACCGAAGACATCGAAGTGTTCGCGGCGCCGCAAGTGACGGCACCGAGTCCGACCGCACGCAAGCCTGCGCCGACCGCCGAGTTCGACTTGGTGCTCGAAGATCCGGACGAGATGTCGTCCGGCGCCGTCAGCGTCGAGGAGATCGACGACGCGGGCTTCGATCTCGACGCAGTCTTCGACGACGGCGCGAAGGCGCGCGCCGAACCGCGTGCACCCGAAGCCACGCGTACGCCGGAGCCGCGTGCAGTCGAACCGAGCGGCACGGCCGTCAACGCACCGCGCGAAGTCGCGCCGCGCGCCGTCCAACCGCCGCGTGCGCCCGAGCCGCCGAAGCGCGTCGAACCACCGCGCGCCGCGACACCGACGGTCGCGGCGGAAGCGCCGAAGCGCGCAGAACCGCCGCGCCCCGTTGCCGCGCCGCCGCGAGCAGTCGCACCGGAACCGGCGAAGCGGCCGGAACCGAAGCGCACCGAGCCGCCGAAGCCGCCGCCGCGACAGATCGCGGCAGACGCGGCCACCGACGTCGACGACGACATCCTCGAGATCTTCGTCGAGGAAGTCGGCGAGGTGCTCGAGCGCGTCGACCAATGGTTGCCGCAATGGACGACGGAGTTCGGCAACGAGGAAGCGCTTGCCGAAGTGCGACGCGCCTTCCACACGCTCAAAGGCAGCGGCCGGATCGTCGGCGCGAACGTGATCGGCGAACTCGCGTGGTCGGTCGAGAACATGTTGAACCGCGTGATGGACGCGACGATTCAGCCAAGCGCGCAAATTGCCGGCGTCGTGCGTGAAGCGCGCGGCGCGGTGCCGGCGCTGTGCAGCGCCTTCGAGCAACGCCGTCCCGTCGCCGACACCCACGTCGCGACGATCATGGAGAAGGCGGACATCCTCGCGTCGGGCGGTCAGCTCGAAGAGCTGGGGACAGAGTCGGTCGAAGAACCGGTCGAAGCGGTCGCGCCGCTCGTCGAGGTCGTCGCCGAAACGCCGGTCGAAGAGATCGTCGAACCTGCGCCAAAGCTCGACGACTTCGCAGCCGCCGACGCCGAGACATTCGCGCTCTTCGAGCAGGAAGCGGCCATTCATCTGCGCGCGCTCGAAGACCGCTTCCTGCATGGCGACGCGATCAACGACGACGCGCTCAGCGACGACGCCGTGCGCGCTCTGCATACGCTGCGCGGTAGCGCGGCGATGGCCGGCGTCGACAGCATCGCGCTGCTCGCCGGGCCCCTCTATCAAGTCGTTCGGGAAGCGCGCGATCACGGCGCGCGCATCGGCTCCGACATCATCGATTTCGTGCAGCAAGGCGTGTTCGCGCTGCGGCGCACGCTGAACGCGCTGGCGGACGGCACCGAATCGCACGAAGACGTCGCCGCGTTCGAAGCGGAAGCGCAGCGGCTGATCGCGGCTCTAGGCGCTTCGAGCAGCGCCGCGTCGTCGCTGTTGAGCCTCGATGGCGCGCCGGTTCTGCTGAACGCGAAGGAGTTCCTCACCGGCTGGCACAGCGGCGCAATGGATCTCGGCGCCTTGTCCGATACCGTCGCGGCGCTGCACGAGCTGCGCAATGAAGCCGAGAGCCAAGGCCAGACGACGATCACGACGCTGTGCGATGCGTTGATCGAAGCGTACGAACGGCTCGAAGACCACGAGCTGCCGGATGCCGCGTACCAGGCCTTCAGCCAAGGCCACGAGCGTTTGCTCGGCATGTTCGATGCGATCGCCGCGCAACAGAAATTGCCGGAAGCGAGCCGCGAGATCCGTGCGCTCGCCGAAGCGAAAGCGGCCGAACTCGCGAAAGACGAGCTCGACTTCGACGACGAAGATCGCGCGCCGCGTTCGGCGAAGGTCGTCGACTTCCCGGCGTTCGTACGGCCCGCACCGGAAGCGCCCGCGCCGAAGGAGAAAGCGCCGGAAGCAAAAGCGCCGAAACTGCCCGAACCGGTCGTCGACGCGGACGACCTGGTCGAGGCGGACGAGACGACGCCCGAGATGGAAGTACCGCTGCTCGACGCAGCGGTCGAAGCCCCACCGCCGCCGCGAGCAGCCCAACCGCCGCGCACCGCCGCGCCGCCGGTGGCGCCCGCACCGCCGAGCGCCGCGGTACAACCGCCGGTTGCACAGCCCCCAACGACACCGAGCGCGCCGCCGCCGAGCGTCAGCGCTCCGCCGAGTCCGCCGAGCATCGCGGCGAAGCAGCTGACGCTGCCGGCCGACGCCGATCCGGAAATCCTCGAGATCTTCTTCGAGGAAGCAGACGAATTGCTCGAGGCGATCGACCACAGCATCCACGAGTGGCTCGAGGATGCCGACAACCGCATTCATCTCGAAAACCTGCTGCGCTCGCTGCATACGCTGAAGGGCGGTGCGCGGCTCGCGGGCCTCACGTCGCTCGGCGACGATGCGCACGCGTTCGAATCCTTCTTGATCGGCGTGCAGGGCAAGCCGTCGTTGCCGGCCGGATTCTTCGAAGCGCTGCAACTGCGTCACGACGAGATGCTCGCGGACGTCAACGCATTGCGTGATCTGGGCTCCGCGCCGATGGAAGTTCCGGCGCCGAAACCGGTCGTCGCGCAGCCTCCGCCGCCGGTCGAGAAGCCGGTCGCGAAGACGCCGGCGCAAGAATCCGGTCCGCGCCCGGTGCCGCCGCCGCGCGCGGTCCCGTCGAAACCGGTCGCAGCGGTTCCGCCGCGCGCACCGGTTGCTGACGAGTCCATCGAGGCGCCCGAAGAGCGGGAAGAAGAGTCCGCGCGCGCGCGTGGCGGCCAAGAGACGCGCGAAATGGTGCGCGTGTCGGCCGGTCTGCTCGAGCAGCTCGTCAACCTGGCCGGCGAGAGCAGCATCATCCGCTCGCGCGTCGAGCAGGGGATGAACGACTTCAGTTCGTCGCTCGAGGAAATGGAGATCACGATCGAGCGGGTGCGCGAGCAGCTGCGCCGGCTCGAGATCGAGACCGAAACGCAGGTCCTGTTCCGCCGCGAGATCACGCACGGTCACGACTACGAGGAATTCGATCCGCTCGAGATGGATCGCTATTCCCAACTGCAGCAACTGTCGCGCTCGTTGTCGGAAAGCGCGTCGGACATGCTCGATTTGAAGGAGACGCTCGCGTTCAAGGCGCGCGAATCCGAAACGCTGTTGATTCAACAAGCGCGCGTGAATACGGAGCTGCAAGAAGGCTTGATGCGCACGCGCATGGTGCCTTTCAACCGGCTGCTGCCGCGCCTGCGCCGCACCGTTAGGCAGGTCGCGCGCGATCTATCGAAGGAAGTCGAGTTCCACGCGTACAACGCCGAAGGCGAACTCGACCGCAACGTCCTCGAGCGCATGGTCCCGCCGCTCGAACACATGCTGCGCAACGCGGTCGACCACGGTATCGAACGCGCGGAACTGCGCCGGCAGTTCGGTAAGCCCGACTTCGGCCGCATCGATCTGCGCCTGTCGCGTGAGGCGGGCGACGTGGTGATCGAGATCTCCGACGACGGCGCGGGCATCGACGTCGAATCCGTACGCGCGAAGGCGATCGAACGCGGCTTGATGGCGGCGGACGCGCGCTTGCGCGACGACGAAGTGTTGCAGTTCGTATTCGCGCCCGGCTTCAGCACGGCCAAGTCGGTGACGCAGATTTCCGGCCGCGGCGTCGGGATGGACGTCGTGCACAGCGCGGTCAAACAGCTCGGCGGCAGCATCGCGATCACGTCGATTCCCGGTAAGGGCACGCGCTTCACGGTGCGCCTGCCGTTCACGGTGTCGGTGAATCGCGCGTTGATGGTGTCGGTCGGCGAAGACCAATACGCGATTCCGCTGAACACGATCGAAGGCATCGTGCGCGTGTCCGGCGCCGAGCTCGACAAACTCTATCAACCGGACGGCGGCGGCTTCGAATACGCCGGCGTACCGTATCGCGTGCGCTACCTCGGTAGCTTCATCGGCCGCGACTATGTGGCGCTGTCGGATCGCGGTTCGGTTCCGGTCGTGCTGGTGCGCTCGGGCGATCGCGCGGTCGCGGTGCACGTCGACGGCGTGCAAGGCAGCCGCGAAATCGTCGTGAAGAGTCTCGGCCCGCAATTCGCCGGCGTCGGCGGCATTTCCGGTGCAACGATCTTGGGCGACGGCAGCGTCGTCGTCATTCTCGATCTGCTCGCGCTCATTCGCGCACAAACGGCGCCGATCTATGCGAACGGCACGCCCGCTGCCGCGGCCGATCGCCCGACGTGCGTGATGGTGGTCGACGACTCGGTCACGGTGCGCAAGGTGACTTCGCGCCTGCTCGAACGGCAAGGCATGGACGTGATGCTCGCGAAAGACGGTGTCGAGGCGATCGCGATGCTGCAAGAGCGCCGCCCCGACATCATGTTGCTCGACATCGAAATGCCGCGCATGGACGGTTTCGAAGTGGCGCGCCAAGTGCGCCACGACGATCGCTTGTCGAAGCTGCCGATCGTGATGATCAGTTCGCGCACGGGCAGCAAGCACCAAGAGCGCGCGGTGGAACTCGGCGTCAATCGCTTCCTCGGCAAACCGTTCCAAGAAAACGAATTGCTCGCGACGATCGAAGAGCTCGTACACACTAAGGCGTAAATGATGGCGGCGGCGTTGGCAGTGGGAGAAACGAAAGATCTCGCGTGTGTGATGATTCCGCTCGCGGAAACGCACCTGCTGCTGCCGAACGTGACGATCGCGGAAATTCTGCCGTGGCGTCGCATCAAAGCGCTGGAGAACGCGCCGAAGTGGTGTCTCGGTTTGCTCGGTTGGCGCGGTGAGACGGTGCCGGTCATTCAATTCGAAGCGATGAACGGCGGCGAGCTCATTGCGCCTGCGCGCAGTCGTTGTCTGCTGATCATGAATAGAGCGCGCCGCGCGAACGGCCGTGCGTTCTACGGCCTCGCGTCGGCCGGGCTGCCGCGCATCGTGCACCTCTCCGACGACGATCTGCAGAATCGCTCGGTGCGGCTGGGTCCGGCCGAAGTCGCAGCGTTGAACGTCGGCACCGAAACCGCGGTGGTTCCGAACCTGTCGTACATCGAAGAACAGTTGACGATGCTGCCTTAGGCGGCGCAGTTCCCGACGGCCCATTCAAGGCGCGTCCCAACCCCATGCTTGGCGCAGCACCGCGATAGCGGCGATCGGTGCGGTATCGGTACGCAGTACCAACCGTCCCAGTCCGACCGGGCGCGCGCCGCTCGCAATCGCTGCGTCGCGTTCCGCGTCGCTCAGCCCGCCTTCGGGGCCGATCAGCAACATCGTGTCGACGAGCGCGATCGTCGCGCCGAGCGGTGGGGCACCCGGGTCGAGCAGCAGCGTTTGCGCCGCGATGTGTTGGCGCAGCAGCTCGCCGAACGGTTGTGGCGTGTGCAGCGTCGGCAGCCACAGCCGTCCGCATTGTTCGGCGGCGCTGGCGATCACTGCGCGCCAATGCGTTTCGCGACGCACGACGCGCGGGCCCTCGATGTGCACGACGGTGTGTTCGGTCTCGGTGAAACGAATGTCGGTGACGCCGAGTTCGGTCGCTTTCTGCAGCACGAAGTCGATTCGATCGCCCTTCATCAGCGCTTGCGCGAGGTGCAGCCGCACGCGCGGTGCCGCTTCGCGCGCGACGATCGCACCGACGCGAACGTCGCACGCGCGCGCGTCGGCGGCGGCGATCGCGGCGTCGTAGGCGAGCCCGTCTCCGCAGAAGAGCTCGACGCGTTCGCCGCGGCGCAAGCGCAGCACGCGACAAAGGTAGTGCGAGCGATCGGGGTCGAGCGTGAGGTCGGTGTCGGGCGCGAGTCGCGCGTCGACGTACAGCCGCTTAGCCATCCGGCAGCTGAATGCGATCGAGGATCGCCTGCGTCGGCCCCGCCTGATTGAGCGTGTAGAAGTGCAAGCCCGGCGCGCCGCCGTCGATCAGCCGTTCGCACAGCGCGGTGACGACGTCGACGCCGAACGCCCTCAGCGATGCATCGTCGTTCTGATACGCCGCCAACCGCGTGCGAATCCAGCGCGGAATTTCGGCGCCGCAGTTGTCGGAGAAGCGCACGAGGTTCGCATAGCTGGTGATCGGCATGATGCCGGGCACGATCGGCACGTCGACGTTCGCGCGAGCGACGAAATCGAA
>DASRZO010000553.1:0-3841 GCA_035686405.1 Pseudomonadales bacterium
TCGCCGAATCTGACCACGGCGAGCCGCCCGTCCGCCAACGCGTCCCGTTGGCGCTTCGTTACCGACAATTTTCGAATGGCGCGTCCGTCGACGAAGTTGAACGCGACGTCACCGCCGTCGCGCGACTGTGCGTTCAATGCAATCAATTGCCGGATTTGCGCCGCGAGTGCTTTCGCGGCCGCTTCGCGGTCGCGCGTTTCGTTCAGTTCCTTGTCTTTCCGCGCCTTGTCGGCGCGTGCGCGCTGCGCCGCAACGGCCGGATCGTCGGACTGTGCGCCGTGCGCCTTGCGCTCCATGTCGGCCGCGTGTTTGACGCGTGCGGCTTTCTTCGCCTGCTTCTCGCTGACGAGTCCGGCTTTGCGCAGTTGGTCTTGGAGTGAGTCCGCCATTCGAGTTCTCCGCCGATTGCCGGACAGTTTACGCCGCGGTCCGCAGCCGGTCCGCCATCGTCTCGGCGATCATCACGGTCGTCAGGTGCGTGTTCGCGCACGGCACGCTCGGCATCACCGACGCATCGATGACGCGCAAGCCCTCGACGCCGAGCACGCGACAGTCCGGATCGACGACCGTGGTCGCGGCATCGGGAGCGCCCATGCGGCACGTGCTCGTGCCGTGTTGCGCGTCGCCGCAGTTCGCGAGCGCCCACGCGTCGATTGCGGCATCGCTGTCGAGCGACTCGATGCCGCCGTCGGCGCCGATCGCGATCGTCTGCGCGATGTCCTCGAACGCGGGCCGCCGCACCAGATCGAGCAAGCGTTTGATCCCGTCGCGCATACGCACGACGTCGCTCGCAGCGTCGAGCATGTTCTCTTCGATGACCGGATGCGCGTGCGGATCGGCCGACGCGAGGCGGAGGTTACCGCGCGAGAAACACTCGTTCACCCACACGCCGAGCAACCCGAAGTTCAGCGTCGGCGCGCGCGTGTGGCGGCCGAGCCCGTCGCCGAGCCGGTTCATCGCGACGATCATCATGTCGCCGGGACCCGCGCCCCCGAGTCCGCTCGTGTAGCGCAGGCAGCAGTTGGTGTGACGGAATCCGGGCGCCGGCATGACGGTGTCGTGCAACACGATCGGCAGCGCCGCGATCGGGTGGTCTTGCATCTGCTCGCCCACCGGCAACGCCGCCCGTACGTCGATGCCGAGCGAACGCAGATGATCGGCCGGACCGATGCCCGAGCGCATCAGGATCGGCGGCGAATGGACGGCGCCCGCCGCGAGAATCACGGTGCGGGCATGCACGTCGCGCCACCGATCGCCGGCGACGCAGCGCACGCCGATCGCGCGCGTGCCGTCGAACAGCACGCGGTCGACCAACGTGTTGCCGAAGATCGCGAGGTTGTTGCGGCCGCGATGCGGATCGAGATACGCGTCGTTCGTGTCGACGCGCTGTTGCTCGCGGCTGTTGATCGCGTACGGCGAGACGCCGAGCGCGCCCGGCGCGTTGTGATCGGGCGCCCACGGATAGCCGAGCTCGATCGCCGCCTCGCCGAGCGCGAGGTCGACCGGCCCCCAACTCGACATCGGTGCGCGGTAGATCGGAATCGGCCCGTCGTGACCGTGATACGGCGCGTCGCCGTAGCGCAGATCCGTCTCGAGCTTGTTGAAATACGGCAGCACGTCGGCGAAACCCCAACGATCGCACCCGGCCGCGGCCCAGCGATCGTAGTCTTCCGGAACGCCGCGAATCGCGATCTGGCCGTTGATCGTCGAGCTGCCGCCCAAGCCGCGGCCGCGCCAATACAACCGCGGCGTTTGCGCCTTCGTGCGGCGCGCTTGCAGCGTGTCCCAACGGTAGTCCGCGAATTCCGGCGCGTTGATCATCAGCGACGGGTTCGGACTGCGCATCGCAGCGGGCGCGTCCGCGCTGCGGTGGTCCGGTCCCGCCTCGAGCAGCGCGACTTGCGTCGACGGGTCTTCCGACAAGCGACCGGCGAGGGTCGCGCCGGCGGAACCGCCGCCGACGATCAGATAGTCGTATTCCATCGCACGATCACTCGGGATGCGAACGCTGCGCCCGCCGACGCGAACGCCGGCGGCGCGCGCTCCGCTCAGATCTTCGGCGCGTGGTGCGCCGGCATGGCGCTCGCCGCGTTGACGCTCTCGCCGAGTGCCTTCGCGGCGCGTTCGTTCTGCATGATCTTCGACACGACCGCGGCGCCGGCGCGCTCGAACACGTCGCGGTGTTCGATCACGTGCTTCTGCGACTCGCGGTATGTCGCGAGCAAGCCGTTCACTTCCGGCACGACGTAGCGCGCGATCAGATCCCAGCTGCGGAACGTCGCTTCGCGATTCGCCCAGTCATGCGCGAAGCCGATGACCGTGCCGAAGCCGCCGGTCAGTTCGATCATGCGGCGAATCGACGCGACGAGGTCGTCCGGCGTGCCGATGACGGCGGCGGAGCCTTCGACGAAGGCCGTTTGATCGACCGCTTCGTCCGGCGTCTTGAACGCGACGGCGCCGGGGCGCATCAGCGTGCCGACGGTGTATTCGTTGTGCCAGCGGAAGAGGCCGTCGCGGGCTTCCTTGCGCGCCTGCTCGCGCGTTTCGGCGATGTGCCACGACATCACGATGCGCCAGTTCTTGCGGTCGATGATCGCGCCGCTCTTCGCGGCCGCTTCTTCGGCGAAGCTCCATTGCAGCGGCAACGCGGCGAGACCGGCCGTCGACATCGAACCGATCGACAGCACGCCGGTGCCGTGTTTGCCAGCGAGCGTCATCCCGGACGGACTCACCATCGAGGCGACCGCGAACGGCAGGTCTTCCTGCAGCGGCAACAGCTGCAGGCGCGCATCGCGCAGCGTGAACCAGTCCGATTCGTGGCTGAAGCGCGGCTCCCCTTTGAGCAGTCGTTTGATCACGCCGATCGCCTCGTCCTGCCGGTCGCGCTGCACCATCGGGTCGATGCCGAGCATGTACGCGTCCGACGGCAGCGCGCCGGGGCCCGAACCGAAGATCACGCGGCCGCGGGTCATGTGGTCGAGCTGCACGATGCGCTGCGCGACGTTGAACGGATGGTGATACGGCAACGACACCACGCCGGTGCCGAGGCGGATGCGATGCGTGCGTTCGCCGGCGGCCGCCAGGAACAGTTCCGGCGACGCGATCACTTCCCAGCCGGTCGAGTGGTGCTCGCCGCACCAGAATTCGTCGTAACCGAGTTTGTCGAGGTGCTCGGCGAGATCGAGGTCGCGCCGCAGCTGCAGCGTGGGGTGCTCGCCGATCGGGTGGTGGGGCGCGAGGAATGCGCCGAAGCCGAGTCGTGCCATGGTCTGTCTCCGTCGTTCTATCGATGAAATGCCGAATCGTTTGCGATGAAATGCCGAGGACTCGCGGTCGAAGCGCTAAGGCGCTCGCTCGCACATGCTATGCAGCCGCGCGGCCGACACGCTGGTCCGGAAAAATGCGTAGGAAGTTCTCGGCGTAGAACTTGTCGCGAGTCGCGTTGGATCGGTCGCCGAGCGACTTCTCGAAGCGCGCGATCGGATTGCGGCCGCCTTCGATGTGCGGGTAGTCGCTCGAGAACAGATACAGATCCGCGTTCGACTGATCGATCAACGCGCCGACGTCCTCGAACACGTACGGCGTGAACGCGCATTGTTCGGTCAACTGTTCCGACGGTTTGCGCTTGAACGCCGCGAGATTCTTGTCGGCCTTGCCCCAGTGCTGCGCGACCCAATCGAGGCGCACGAGCAGCGACGGTACCCAACCGGCGCCGAGCTCGACGCTCGCGCCGCGCAAGTTCGGGAAGCGCTCGAACACGCCGTCGATGACCATCATCGACAGGAACGTCTCCGGGCCTTCGTGCAAAACCGCGATGTCTTTGCTGCGGACGTTCTCGCCG
>DASRZO010000554.1:0-26054 GCA_035686405.1 Pseudomonadales bacterium
AGCGATGATCGCGACGGTACTCGGCCTCGGTATCGCAATCCCGTTGCTGTTCGGCAACGCGGTGCTCGCAGCGATGTCGCGGCAACTCGTGTCGCTGCTCGATGAACAGAGCAAAGGTCTGCTCGCCGAAATGATCGAGAAACGCAGTGCTCGGTAGTCTTGCAGCTCCGATCGACGCCGTCCGCAATTTGGTGGACGGCGGGGGGCCGTTCGTTTTCCTGATCTTCATCAACGGCGTCGTCATGTGGACGCTGATCATCGAACGGTTCTGGTATTTCAAACGGCAACTGCCCGGCGAGACGCAAGAGGCCATCGCGAAGTGGAACGCGCGCAGCGATCACCTGTCCTGGTGCGCGCGCCAAATCCGCGTCGCGATGATCTCGCGGCTGCAGAACGCCATGTCCGCGAACCTGCTGTTGATGAAAGTGCTCGTGCCGCTCGCGCCGTTGCTGGGGCTGATCGGCACGGTCAGCGGGATGCTCGAAGTGTTCGACTCGATGGCGCTGCGCGGCTCGGCCGATGCGCGCACGATGGCGACCGGCGTCTCGCACGCGATGTTCTGCACGATGACCGGCCTCGCGGTCAGCATCCTCGGCATGTTCCCGAACTACTACTTCGCGAACCAAGTCCGTATGCGGACGGAGTTGTTCGCCGACCAATTGAGGTTCTGAACAGCATGAGTACGCGTCGTCATACCGGAACCCAAGCGCAGGAAGAACAGCACGGCATCGACCTCGCGCCGATGCTCGACTTCGTTCTGAACCTGTTGATCTTCTTCATCATCATTGCGGTGTTCGTCAAAGAATCCGGCTTGATGGTGAACCGCCCGACCGGCGAACCGCCGCCGCCGAACGCCGACAAGAGCATCAACATCCAGATCCTGCAAAACGGCGAGGTCTGGGTGGACGGTCGCGCGATCGACCCGGAAGCGGTCCGCGCGAACGTCGAACGCCTGCACGCTGCCGACAGCAAAGCGGGCGTGATCGTGATCGCTGACGCGAAAGCGCCGGCCGGGCTACTGGTCACCGTCGTGGACCAAACCCACCTCGCCGGTGTCTATAACGTTACGTTCGCAACGGGAGATTGATTCGTGGCACGCAGTCACAACCCCGAATCGGAAGACCACGGCATCGACCTCGCGCCGATGCTCGATTTCGTTCTGAACCTGTTGATCTTCTTCATCATCACGACATCGTTCGTGAAGCAGACCGGCGCGATCATCGACAAGCCGACCGCCGAAACGGCCGAGCACCGCGAATCGGGCAACCTGCTGATCGCGATCAAGCCGAACGGCGAGGTGTGGATGGATCGCAAGCAAGTCGACCTGCGTGAACTACGCCCGCAGGTCGAGAAGCTCCACATCGAGCGGCCCGACGATACGGTCGTGATCATTGCGGACAAGGTCGCGCCGGCGGGCCAAGTCGCGAAGGTGATGGACGAGGTGCGCAAGGCCGGCATCAAGGACATCGCGATCTCGGCGGTCCCGACCGCGTGATCGCGCGAGCGCGACCCCGCCTCGCCGTTGGACAAATATGAAGGTAATACGATGAACAACATCATCCGTCTTCCTATCGCCGCGTTGCTGGGACTCGCCTTCACGATGGTCGTGTTCTGGTTCCTCTGGTCGACCGTCAGCGGTCACCACGGATTCGCCGAACTGCGACCCGCGTTGAAGATCGACTTCACGCCGTTGCGGCATGACACCGAAACGGAAACGAAGCGTGAGAAGGTGCAGCAGCAGAAGCCGGAAAAAATGCCGGAAATTCCGCAGATGACAGCCAACGCGTCGAGCCTGAGTTCCGACAACAGCATCGGCAGCGTCCTGCCGACGTTCGACCGGTCGGGCATGGGCAACATCTCGGTCGGCGCCGACCGCGACGTCGTACCGCTCGTGCGGATCAACCCGGAATACCCGACCCGTGCGCGTGAACGCGGCATCGAAGGTTGGGTCCAGGTCGAGTTCACGATCACGCCGGCCGGTACCGTCGCCGACGCGAAAGTCGTCGACGCCGACCCGAAAGGCCTCTTCGAACGCGCCGCGCTGGAAGCGATCGGCCGCTGGAAATACAACCCGAAGGTCGTCGACGGTCGCCCGATGGAACGGCGCGGCGTGCAAGTGGTTCTGACCTTCAAGCTGGAGAAGTAACCGTGCGATCGACACTCGCCCTGGCACTCGCCGCCCTGCTCACGCTCGGCATCGTCGCCGTCGGCACCGGCGTCGACAGCGCGTTCGCGGCCGAAGGAAAAGAAGGCAAGCGCGAAGCGCCGCCGATCGACATCAGCACTGGTAAGAAGCTCAACGAAGCGATCGAAGACCTGAACGCGCAGAAGTACGCCGAAGCGAAGGCGGTCCTCGACAAGCTGAACATGGAGAAGCTGTCGCCGTACGAGCAGAGCCGCGTCTGGCAAATCCGCGCGTCGATCGCCGGTGCGCAGACCGACTACGAAGGTGTCCGCAAGGCCATGCAGGCCGCGCTGGCGACCAACGGCCTCAGCGACGAAGAAGCGCAAGAGGCCCGCTATCAGATCGCGCAGATGTACATCGCGCAGGAACACTGGCAAGAAGGGATCAACGCGCTGAACGAATGGCTGCAGACGGCGCAGAACCCGAACTCGACCGCGTATTACTTGCTGGCGGTCGCCTACTACCAGCTGAAAAAGACCGACCAGGCGCTGCCGAACGCGCAGAAGGCGGTCGATATGTCCGAGTCGCCGCGCGACAGCTGGGTCCAGCTGCTGCTCGCACTGCGGCTCGAGAAGGAGCAGTACGCCGAGGCGCTGCCGCTGATCAAGCGCCTGCTGATCGCGGACCCGTCGAAGAAGAACTATTGGGTACAGCTCTCTGCCGTGAACCGGCAGCTCGAAAAGTACGACGATTCGCTCGCCGCGCTCGAAGTCGCGAACTTGGCCGGCGTCCTGACCACCGACTCGGATCTCCGCCCGCTGACCGACCTCGAAGCGTTCGTCGGCATTCCGTACCGCGCCGCGACGAACCTCGATAAGTTCATGCAGAAAGGCCAGATCAAGTCGGATGAGAAAGCCTGGGAACGCCTGGCCTTCTCGTGGATCGAAGCGCGCGAATACAAAAAAGCCATTCCGCCGCTGCAGAAGGCGGCGGAAATGCACGAAAACGGCGATACGTACGTGCGGCTCGCGGAAGTACAGCTGCAGCGTCAAGACTGGGCCGGTGCGACCGACGCGCTGCAGAAGGCGCTTGCGAAGGGCGGCCTCAAGGACACCGGTAATACGCAGCTGCTGATGGGCATCGCGTACTACAGCAACAAGCAGCCGAAGGAAGCCAAGGGCTGGTTCGAAAAGGCCGCAACGCACGAAAAACAAAAGGGTCAGGCGACGGCCTGGATCAAGCACATCGAGCAGGAAATGTCCGAGTCCTGATGGGGCGCTCCCACGACGGGTAAGAACACACCATGGCATTGACGATTACCTTCGAACTGAACGATCGCGATTTGGCGCTACTGAGCGATCTGATCAATTCCAAAGCCCGTTCGGTGGCGGCGACCGAAGCCGGCGTCATTGCGGCGGCCCGCGAGCTGCTCGCGAAGAACGAGGGCACGCAGGTGCCGGACTTCATCCGGCAGCGGATGAACCGGCTGTCGGTCTTGATCAGCATGCTCGAGGACCGGGTGTGGGAACTGTCCGGCGAGGATCGCACCCGGATCGTCAACGCCCTCTCCTACTTCGCCGACCCGAACGACATCATTCCGGACGACGTCCCGGGATTCGGACTGCTCGACGACGCCGTCGTCATCGAACTCGTCGTGCAGGCGCTGCGCCACGACATCGAAGCGTACGAAGACTTCTGCAAGTTCCGCGAGGCCGAAGAAGCCCGCCGCGGCAAGAGCGTGGACCCGCTGCAGCCCGAGCAATGGCTACGGACCCGGCGCGCGCAACTGCACGACCGGATGCGCCGGCGCCGCTCGTCGCTGTGGGAATCCCGCCTCGGCCGCTCGCTATTCTGATCGCGTTCTAGTTTTTCCTCGTTTGCGTATCGTCGGACCCTTGGTCCGGCGCTGCGCCACTCTGTACAATACCGCTCCGCACGGGCGAGTCGCCGCGACTCTCCCAGAAGATAAAGACCCAATCTAGATCTAACAGCTAAGGAGAGGGGACGCATGCCGACGTCGCCCGAATTCTGGTCGATTGCCGTTTATGTCGTCGCCACCTTCATTTTGTGCGGGATCATGTTGGGTCTCTCCGCCGTGCTCGGCGGCAAGAGCCGCGCCCGCGCGCGCAACGACCCATTCGAATCCGGCGTCGTATCGGCATCGCCGGAGCGCCTGAGACTCTCGGCGAAGTTCTATTTGGTCGCGGTGTTCTTCGTGATTTTCGACGTCGAAGCATTGTTTCTGTACGCGTGGGCGATTTCGCTGCGCGAATCCGGTTGGGCCGGATTCGTCGAAGCCTTCGTCTTCATCGCGATCCTCGTCGTCAGCCTCTACTATCTCGCGCGCATCGGTGCGCTCGACTGGGCGCCGCAGCCGCGCAAACGCAAGTCAGAGCACGCCGCGCAAACCGCCACACAGGTGCAGTCCGCTTCATGAAATACACGTTCACGCGCATCGAATCGAATCGTCCGACCGGCGTATCGCCGCTGACGAAGGACTACACGCAACCGCCGCCGGCCGACGTGTTCACCGAGGAGCAAGTGCGTCGCAACGTGCTGACCGCGAAGTTGAACGACCTCGTCAACTGGGGCCGCAAGCACTCGATCTACCCGTACAACTTCGGTCTCTCGTGCTGTTACGTCGAAATGGTGACGACGTGGACGTCGACGCACGACATCGCGCGTTTCGGCGCCGAAGTCATTCGCGCCTCGCCGCGCCAATCCGATTTGATGGTCATCGCCGGCACGTGCTTCGTCAAAATGGCACCGGTCGTGCAGCGTTTGTACGAACAGTTGCTCGAGCCGAAGTGGGTCATCTCGATGGGCGCGTGCGCGAATTCCGGCGGCATGTACGACATCTACTCGGTCGTGCAAGGCGTCGACAAATTCCTGCCTGTCGATTTGTACATCCCGGGTTGTCCGCCGCGACCGGAAGCGTTCCTGCAGGGCTTGATGTTGCTGCAGGACTCGATCGGTCAAGAGACGCGGCCGCTGTCGTGGGTCGTCGGCGACCAAGGCATCTACAAGGCGAACATGCCGTCGCAGCGCGATTTGCACCAGGCCGAGCGCCAGGCGCAGACGACGCTGCGTTCGCCGGATTCGTTGTGAGCATGCTTCGACCCGTGAGCATCATCCGTTGAGCGCAGTACCTGCAGCCGCCGTTTCGACCGAATCGTCGGTCTTGCGCGAGATCTACGCGCGTTTCCCGGGCGTCGACTTCGTCGCGCAGCCGACCGCCGACCGCGTAGAGACGCTGTGGGTGCCGCCGTCGCATCTGCACGACGTGTTGCGCTACCTGAAGAACGAGATCGCGCGGCCGTATCGCATGTTGTTCGACATGACGGCGGTCGACGAACGGTTTCGCAAGCATCGGGAAGGCTTGCCGCCATCCGACTTCACGCTCGTCTACCACCTGATCTCGATCGACCGCAACGAAGACATCCGGATCAAGGTCGCGTTGCTCGGCGAATTTCCGTCGATCAAGTCGATCGTGCCGATCTACGTGAACGCGAATTGGTACGAACGCGAGGTCTGGGATCTCTTCGGCATCACGTTCGACGGCCACCCGCACATGCGGCGGATCCTGTTGCCGCCGACGTGGAAGGGCCACCCGCTGCGCAAGGAATATCACGCGCGCGCAACCGAGTTCGATCCGTTCCAGCTCGACGCGTTGCGGCAAGACCAGGAACAGGAAGCCCTGCGGTTTCAACCCGAAGAATGGGGTATGAAGCGCGGCACCGACGATCACGATTTCATGTTCCTGAACCTCGGTCCGAACCATCCGTCGGCGCACGGCGCGTTCCGCATCGTGCTGCAGCTCGACGGCGAAGAGATCGTCGATTGCGTGCCGGACATCGGTTATCACCACCGCGGCGCCGAGAAGATGGGCGAGCGGCAGTCGTGGCACACGTACATTCCGTACACCGATCGCGTCGACTATCTCGGCGGCGTGATGAACAACATGCCGTACGTGCTCGCGCTCGAGAAACTCGCCGGCATCGAAGTGCCGGACCGCGTGAAGACCGTGCGCGTGATGCTCTGCGAGTTCTTCCGGATCCTGTCGCACCTGCTCTACTACGGCACGTTCTGCCAAGACGTCGGCGCGATGAGCCCGGTGTTCTACATGTTCGTCGACCGCCAGAAAGGCTACGACGTCATCGAGTCGATCACCGGTTTTCGCATGCACCCAGCGTGGTTCCGCATCGGCGGCCTCGCGCACGATCTGCCGGTCGGTTGGGACAAGAAAGTCCGCGAATTCGTCGAATGGCTGCCGAAGCGGCTCGACGACTACCGCAAGTCGATTCTCACCAACGGCATTTTGATGGCGCGCTCGAAAGGCGTCGCGCCGTACAACACCGCCGAAGCGCTCGACTGGGGCGTCACCGGCGCGGGGCTGCGCGCGACCGGACTCTCGTTCGATCTGCGCAAAGCGCGACCGTATTCGGGCTACGAGAATTTCGAGTTCGAAGTGCCGACCGCGACGCACGGCGACGTGTACGACCGCACGCTCGTGCGCGAACAGGAAATTCGCCAATCGTTGAAGATCATCAAGCAGTGTCTCGACCACATGCCGGCCGGCCCGTACAAAGCGGACCATCCGCTGACGTGCCCGCCGCCGAAGGAACGCACGCTGCGCGACATCGACACGCTGATTCCGCACTTCCTCGGCGTCTCGTGGGGGCCGGTGATGCCGGCCGGCGAAACGTCGCAGATGATCGAGGCCACTAAGGGGATCAACGGATATTACTTGACCGCCGACGGCAGCACGATGAGCTACCGGACGCGCATTCGCACGCCGAGTTTCGCGCATCTGCAGCAGATTCCGAGCGTGATCCGCGGTTCGATGGTGCCCGACTTGATCGCCTACATCGCCTCGATCGACTTCGTCATGTCGGACGTCGACCGATGAGCACCACCATGAAAATCGTCGCGACCGATGCGTTCGCACTGAGCGATGCCGAACGGCACGAGATCGAACACGAGATCGGCCACTACCCCGACGCGCGCGCCGCGAGCATCGAGGCGCTGAAGATCGTGCAGAAACACCGCGGTTGGGTACCGGACGGCGCGATCGCGCCGGTCGCCGCGATGCTCGGCATTCCCGCGGCCGACCTCGAAGGGGTCGCGACGTTCTACAGCCTGATCTTCCGTCACCCGGTCGGCCGCCACGTCGTGAAGGTCTGCGACAGCATTGCGTGCCACCTGACCGGCTTCGAAGAGGTACGCGATGCGCTCGTGTCGGCGCTCGGCATCCGCTTCGGCGAAACGACGCCCGACGGCCGCTTCACGTTGCTGCCGATCTGCTGCCTCGGCGCGTGCGACCGCGGCGCGTGCCTGATGATCGACGACGACCTGCACGGTCCGGTCGACCCGTCGCGAGTGAAACAGTTGCTGGAGCCGTACGCATGAGCTTGCGCAGCGCCGCCGATCCGCAATACGCCCGCCCGCTGACGCGTCTGATCGACCGCGCCGCCGGCCCGCTCGATCTCGCGGGCTACGAAGCCGAAGGCGGCTACGAGAGCCTCAGAAAAGTCGTTAGGGACATGGCGCCGATGGACGTGCAGAACGTCGTCAAGGCGTCGAACCTGCGCGGCCGCGGCGGTGCCGGTTTCCCGACCGGCGTGAAGTGGAACTTGGTGCCGATGGGACCGGACGCCGGCGCGAAATATCTCGTCTGCAATTCCGACGAGATGGAGCCCGGCACGTTCAAGGACCGTTTGCTGATGGAGCAAGCGCCGCATCAACTCGTCGAAGCGGTGATGATCGCCGCCTTCGCCATCCAAGCGACCGGCGCGTACATCTTCCTGCGCGGCGAATACGTCGTCGCGGAGCAGCGCTTGCGCCGCGCGATCGACGAAGCGCGCGCGAAAGGCTATGTCGGCAACAACGTCTTCGGCTCACCGTTCAGCCTCGACGTCGTCGTGCACACCGGCGCCGGCCGCTACATTTGCGGCGAAGAGACCGCGTTGATGAATTCGCTCGAAGGTCGCCGCGCGACGCCGCGCGCGAAGCCGCCGTTCCCGCAGATCGCCGGCGTGTGGGGCCGCCCGACGATCATCAACAACTGCGAGACGCTGTCGAATTTGCCGCACATCGTCGCGAACGGCGCCGACTGGTTCAAAGCGCTGTCCGGCGGCCGCAGTCCCGACGGCGGGACGAAGATGTACGGTTGCTCCGGCCGCGCGAACAAGCCGGGTTGTTGGGAGTTGCCGATCGGCACGACGGCGCGCGAACTGCTCGAAGTGCACGCGGGCGGCATGAAGGACGGCCGGAAACTGAAGGCGTGGTTGCCGGGCGGCGGCTCGACCGACTTCCTGTTGCCGGAACACCTCGACCTCGCGATGGACTACGAGACCATTCAGAAGGCCGGCTCGCGTCTCGGCACCGGCATGATCACCGTCGTCGCCGACAACCAGAGCATCGTCTCGGCGGTGCGCAATCTCGAAGAGTTCTTCGCGCGCGAATCGTGCGGCTGGTGCACGCCGTGCCGCGACGGCTTGCCGTGGAGCGTGAAGATTCTGCGCTCGATCGAAGCAGGTCGCGGCCGCGCCGACGACCTGCAGATGCTGGCGAACCTGACGCGTTGGCTCGGTCCCGGCAAGACGTTCTGTCTGCACGCGCCCGGCGCGATGGAGCCGTTGCAGTCGGCGCTGAAGTATTTTCGCGCGGAATTCGAAGCCGGACTCGCGCAGCCCGCGTCGGCCCCGGTCGCGGCATCTTGAATTCGTTAGTTTGACATCGTTGGCGCGCACCAACCTGCGCGGACGGGAGCGGCACAAAGGACCGACATGGCGATCATTCACGTAGACGGCAAGCAGTACGAAGTCGATCCGACGGACAACCTGTTGCAGGCGTGTCTGTCGCGCGGCCTCGATCTGCCGTATTTCTGCTGGCATCCGGCGCTCGGCAGCGTCGGCTCGTGCCGCCAATGCGCGGTGAAGGTCTATCGCGACGAGAACGACAAAGTCGGCCGTCTGGTGATGGCGTGCATGACGCCGGCGACCGACAACACGCGCATGACGATCGGTGACGCCGAATCGAAGGAATTTCGCGAAGGCATCATCGCGCTGATGATGACGAACCACCCGCACGACTGCCCGGTGTGCGAGGAAGGCGGCCACTGCCATCTGCAGGACATGACCGTGATGACAGGTCACTACCGCCGCCAATACCACTTCACGAAACGCACGCATCTGAACCAGGAACTCGGGCCGTTCGTCGCGCACGAGATGAACCGCTGCATCGCGTGTTATCGCTGCGTGCGGTTCTACAACGACTACGCCGGGGGGACCGACTTCGGCGCCTTCGGTTCGGCGGCCAACGTGTACTTCGGCCGCGTGCAATCCGGCACGCTGGAGAACTATTTCTCCGGCAACTTGACCGAGGTGTGCCCGACCGGCGTCTTCACGGACAAGACGCACTCGGAACGCTATGCGCGCAAGTGGGACATGCAGTTCGCGCCGAGCATCTGCAGCGGTTGTGCGGTCGGCTGCAACATCTCTCCCGGCGAACGCTACGGCGAAGTACGCCGCATCGAGAACCGCTACCACGGAGAATTGAACGGCTATTTCCTGTGCGACCGCGGCCGCTTCGGCTACGGCTACGTGAACCGCAAGGACCGGCCGCGCAAGCCGCTCGCGAAACACGGCGAAGGCTTCGCCAACGTCGACAACGCTTCCGCGATCACGCGCATCCGCCAACTGCTGACGTCCGGCAAACCGGTGATCGGTATCGGCTCGGCGCGCGCGAGCGTCGAGGCGAACTTCGAACTGCGCACGCTGGTCGGCGCCGCCGCATTCTCGAACGGCATGACGCGGCACGAGAGCGAGTTGTGCTCGACCGTCCTCGGCGTACTGCGCGACGGACCGGTGCCGGCCGCGACGATTCGCGCGATCGACGAAGCCGACGCGGTGCTCGTGCTCGGCGAAGACGTGCTCGCGACCGCGCCGCGCGTCGCGCTCGCGCTGCGTCAGGCCGCGCGCGGCAAGTCGTTCGACATGACGCGCGACAAGAAAGTGCCGGATTGGCAGGCCGAATCGGCCGCCGACATCGGCCAGCACGAAATGAATCCGATCTTCGTCGCGACGCCTGCGGCCACCGGCTTCGACGACATCGCGACAGCCACGTTCCGCCTCGCCCCCGACGCGATCGCGCAGCTCGGCTTCGCAGTGGCGCACGCGCTCGATGCGTCTGCACCGGCCGCTGCGGCCGACGGCGCGGCGGCCTCAGCGATCGCCGCGGCACTGCGATCGGCGAAGCGGCCGCTCGTCGTCTCGGGCACCGGCGCCGGTTCGGCCGACGTGATCCGCGCGGCGGCGAACGTCGCGTACGCGTTGGCCAAATCGAATCCGGCGACGCGCATCAGCCTCGCCGTGCCGGAAGCCAACAGCCTTGCAATGGCGCTGTTCGACGCGCGCCCGCTCGAAGACGCGCTCGCGTCGATCGAGCACGCCGATTCGATCGTCGTCGTACTCGAAAACGATCTCGACCGCCGGCTGCAGACGGCCGACGTCGACCGATTGGTCGAGCGCGCGAAGCTCGTCGTTCTCGACCACCAGATGACCGCGACCGCGCGACGCGCCGACGTCGTGCTGCCTGCGGCGAGCTTCGCCGAAGCGACCGGCACGCTCGTCAACATGGAAGGCCGCGCGCAACGCTACTTCCAGAACTTCGATCCGGCGTACTACGACCGTTCGATCGCGACGCTGGAATCGTGGCGCTGGCTCGGCCGCATTCGCGGCGGCGACGCCGAGCACGAAAATCTCGACGACGTGTTGGCCGACATCGAAGCGGCGCTGCCGCAGTTCAAGGGCATCGTCGATGCGGCCCCCGGCGCGAAATTCCGCATGCACGGCATGGGCCTCGCCCGCGCGCCGCACCGCCAATCCGGCCGCACCGCCGCACGCGCGATCGTGTTCGTGCACGAGCCGAAAGCGACCGTCGACGACGACACCGCGCTCAACTTCTCGATGGAAGGCTACAACGGTGCCGGCCGCGAAGATCGGCCGCCGGAGTTGCTGCCGTTCGCGTGGGCGCCCGGTTGGAACTCGCCGCAAGCGTGGACCAAGTTTCAGACGGAGGTCGGCGGCGCATTGCGCGGCGGCGATCCCGGCGTTCACTTGCTGAAGCCGTCCGGCCGCGCGGGGGGCTACTTCTCGCCAACGGCGGCGCGCAGGGGCGACGATCTGCAGGCGATTCCGCTGCACGAACACTTCGGTTCCGAAGAGTTGTCGAATCTCGCGGCACCGATCCAAACGCGCATTCCGGCGGCGTACGTCGTTCTCAATTCCGACGAAGTGCGCCGGCTCGGCATCGGCGACGCCGCGCGGGTCTCGATCGACGGCGTCGGCATGCACTTGGCCGTGCGCGCACGCGACGACTTCCCGCGCAACGGCGTCGGACTGCCGGTCGGTCTGCCGGGCATCGTGCCGTTCGCGCCGACGTCGCTGTGCACCGTCGCGCGCACGCAGAAGGGAGGCTGATCGGTGTTCGATTGGATCACGCCCGAACTCGCGGCAATCTTCTGGGCGATCTTCAAAGCGCTCGTACTGCTGATCGGCCTGGTTGTCGCCGGTGCGCAAATGATTTGGCTCGAGCGCCGCATGCTCGGCCTGTGGCAAGACCGCTACGGCCCGAACCGCGTCGGTTGGTTCGGCCTGCTGCAAGTGCCGGCGGACATGGTGAAGATCTTCTTCAAGGAAGATTGGGTTCCGCCGTTCGCGGACAAGTTCGCGTTCGTGTTGGCGCCGGCGCTCGCGATCGGACTGATGCTGCTCGCGTTTTGTTTGGTACCGGTCACGCCCGAATGGGTCGTGACGTCGCCGCAGAACGGGGTGCTGTTCTTCTTCGCGATCGCCGGGCTCGCGGTCTATGCAGTGATGCTCGGCGGCTGGTCGTCGAACAGCAAATACGCGCTGCTCGGCGGCTTGCGTTCGACCGCGCAGATGATCTCGTACGAAGTGTTCATGGGCCTGTCGCTGATGGGCATCGTGATGATCACCGGCTCGTTCGACCTGAACAAAATCGTCGAGGCGCAACGCGACATCTGGTTCGTCGTGCCGCAGTTCTTCGGCTTCTGCGTGTGGATCTTGGCCGGCATCGCGGTGATCCACCGTATTCCGTTCGACCTGCCGGAAGCCGAGGCGGAGCTCGCGTCCGGCTATCACACGGAATACTCCGGCATGAAGTTCGGCATGTTCTTCGTCGCCGAGTACGTCGGCATCGTGCTGATCTCGTCGTTGACGACGACGCTGTTCTTCGGCGGTTGGCAACCGCCGTTCTACGTCGACAAGCTGATACCGTTCTTGGGGCAAATTCCGTTCATCTGGTTCGCGGCGAAGACGTTCGTGTTCCTGTGCGTCTTCATCCTGTTGCGCGCGTCGCTGCCGCGTCCGCGCTACGACCAGATGATGTCGGCGGCATGGAAAGTGTGTCTGCCGCTCGCCCTGATCAACCTGTTAGTCACAGCCGCGATCGTGTTGTCGCGTACGCCGGGAGCCTGATCGCATGGAACGAGTGATGTCGGTGCTCAGCGGGATTTGGTCGCAGTTCCGCTCGATCGGCATGATCTTCATGCACGCGTTCCACAAGCGCGACGTGATCCTGTATCCGGAAGTGAAGCCGCCGGTGCCGCCGCGCTACCGCGGCCGCATCGTACTGACGCGCGATCCGGACGGCGATGAACGCTGCGTCGCGTGCAACCTGTGCGCGGTCGCGTGCCCGGTCGGCTGCATCTCCTTGCAGAAAGCCGAGCGTCCCGAAGACGGCCGCTGGTATCCCGAGTTCTTCCGCATCAATTTCTCGCGCTGCATCTTCTGCGGCCTGTGCGAGGAAGCGTGCCCGACGACGGCGATCCAATTGACGCCCGATTTCGAGATGGCCGAGTACAACCGGCAAAACCTCGTATACGAAAAAGAACACCTGTTGATCAGCGGACCCGGCAAATACCCCGACTACAACTTCTATCGGGTGGCCGGCATGGCGATCAACGGAAAAGCCAAAGGCCAGGCGCTGAACGAAGAACCGCCGGTCGACTACAAGAGCCTGTTGCCGTGAGGGTCGCATGATCGAATTCGGTTTCTACGTCGCATCGGCGGTCGCGCTGTTCGCGACGACGATGGTGATCACGAACACGAACCCGGTGCACGCTCTGCTCTATCTCGTGCTGTCGTTGCTCGCGATCGCGGTCGTGTTCTTCACGCTCGGTGCACCATTCGCCGGCGTGCTCGAAGTGATCATCTACGCCGGCGCCATCATGGTGCTGTTCGTCTTCGTCGTGATGATGCTGAACCTCGGCCGCCGCACCGTCGAACAAGAACGGCAATGGCTGAAAGGCAGCTTCTGGATCGGCCCCGTCGCGCTCGCCGCGATTCTGCTCGGCGAGCTCGCAGTGCTCTTGTGGCCGCACGAATCGTTCACCGCGCAGGGGCTCACGATCGTCGGTCCGAAAGCGGTCGGGATCGCGTTGTACGGACCGTATCTGCTCGCCGTCGAACTCGCATCGATGCTGCTGCTCGGCGGTCTCGTCGCGGCCTATCACCTCGGCCGGCACGAGGACGTTTGAGATGTACGAGCAAATCCCGATGGAACACGGCCTGCTGCTTGCGGCGACCCTGTTCGTGCTCGGTTTCGCCGGGCTCGTCATGCGCCGCAACGTGCTCTTCATGCTGATGTCGGCCGAAATCATGATGAACGCGACCGCACTCGCGTTCGTCGTCGGCGGCGCGCGCTGGGGTGTGCCCGACGGGCAAGTGATGTTCGTGTTGGTGCTGACGCTGCAAGCCGCCGAAGCATGCGTCGGCCTCGCGCTGGTGATTCAACTCTATCGACGCTTCCGCACGCTCGACGTCGATGCCGCAACGACGATGAAAGGATGATGAACAGCATAGCCGCACTCATGCCCTTCATCTTCGTCGCGCCGCTGGTCGGCTTCGTGTGGCTCACGCTCGTGCGCGAGCGCATGACCGAATCAGCCTCCGCCGTCGTCGGTGTCGGCAGCATCGGCGTGTCCGCGCTCGCAACCGCGCTCGCCGGCTACGACTATCTGACGACGATGCCGGGCGGCGGGTCGGTTACCGTCGAGCTCTGGACGTGGATGCAGATCGGCCACTTCGCGCCGACGTTTGCGGTGAGGCTCGACGCGCTGTCGCTGACGATGCTCGGCGTCATCACCGGCGTCGGCTTCTTCATCCACCTCTTCGCCGCCTGGTACATGCGCGGTGACGACGGCTTCGCGCGGTTCTTCTCGTACATGAATCTGTTCGTCGCGAGCATGTTGTTCCTCGTGCTCGCCGACGATCTCTTGTTCTTGTACTTCGGCTGGGAAGGCGTCGGTCTCTGCAGCTATCTCCTGATCGGATTCTGGTACAAGGACCCGGCGAACGGCGCGGCCGCGCGCAAAGCATTCGTCGTCACGCGCGTCGGCGATACGTCGATGCTGATCGGCCTTTTCGTGCTCTATCGGACGTTCGGCACGCTGAACATCGCGGCGATCCTGCATCAGGCGCCGCAGGTGTGGACGGTCGGTTCGCCGACGGCGACGCTCGCGTGTCTATTGCTGCTCGGCGGCGCCGTCGGCAAATCGGCGCAGCTGCCGTTGCAGACCTGGCTCGCCGACGCGATGGCCGGTCCGACACCGGTGTCGGCATTGATCCACGCTGCGACGATGGTCACCGCCGGCGTCTACTTGATCGCTCGCCTGTCCGGCTTGTACGCGCTCTCGCCGGTCGCGCTCGAATGCGTCGGCGCAGTTGGCGCCATCACGCTATTGTTGGCGGGCTTCACCGCCCTGCTGCAGACCGACATCAAGAAGATCCTCGCGTATTCGACGATGAGCCAGATCGGCTACATGTTCCTCGCCGAAGGCGCCGGCGCGTACGACGCCGCGATGTTCCACCTGATGACGCACGCGTTCTTCAAGGCGCTGCTGTTCCTATCGGCGGGTTCGGTGATCCTCGCGCTGCACCACGAGCAGGACATCTTCAAGATGGGTGGCCTGCGCACGCGCTTGCCGCTCGCGTTCGCGTCGATGCTCGTCGGCACGCTCGCGCTGACTGCGTTCCCGCTGACGTCGGGTTACTTCTCGAAAGACGAAATCCTGCACCGCGCGTACCTGACGGGACACCACGATTTGTGGCTCGCCGGTTTGCTCGGCGCGTTCCTGACGGCCGTGTACAGCTTCCGTCTGATCTTCGTCGTGTTCTTCGGACCGGAGCGCTGGCGTGCGACGTCGCACGGCGCGCCGCACCCGGCGCACGAGCTGTCGCATCATATTCCGCTCGTGGTCCTGCTCGTGTTATCGCTCGCGGGCGGCCTCATCCATTTGCCGCTCGGCAGCGTATTGCCGTCCGCGCAGGCGACGGTCGAGGCCGCGGGCTGGGTCGAATACGCGCCGGTCGTCATATCGCTCGCCGGCATCGCGGCGGCGTGGTTCCTGTTCCTGCAGGCGCCGCAAATCCCGGCCGGGCTCGCGACGAATCCGGCGACCGCGTGGCTCGCGGCGCTGTGGCGCAGCGCGTGGGGCTTCGATTGGATCTACGACCGCCTCTTCGTACGCCCCTTCGTATGGTTGTCCCGCATCATGCGCAGCGACCCGATCGATCAATTGACGAACGTAGTGCCCGCGACGTTGCGCGGGCTCAACACCGTGGCCGCGGCAACGCAGAACGGCAACCTGCGGTGGTACGCCGCGGTCGCCGGCGCCGGCTTGTGCGCGCTGATCGCGATCGTCGCCTTCACGTGAGCGAACGAACATGATTTTGGTTTGGTTGATTCTGATTCCGCTGATCGGCGGATTGCTGGCCTGGCGCGCGGAGCGCATCTCGAGCGCCGCGCCGCGGCTCATCGCACTCGTCAGCATGGGGATCGCGCTCGCGCTCTCGCTGTGGCTGTGGGCGACGCAGGACTTTTCATTTACCGGTGCCGGCTTCTCGGCGGTGGCGGGCGCACCGCATTGGACGATGGAGTTCCGCGCGGCGTGGATTCCGTCCATCGGCGCGAGCTTCCACCTCGGTCTCGACGGACTGTCGCTGCTGATGGTGGTGCTGACGAACCTGCTCGGCGTCATGGCGGTCGCGTGTTCGTGGCGCGACATCGATCGCCGCTCCGGCTTCTTCCACCTGAATCTGCTCGTCAACTTGGCCGGCGTCGTCGGCGTATTCCTCGCGCTCGACCTGCTGCTGTTCTTCTTCTTCTGGGAAACGATGCTGGTCCCGATGTACCTGATGATCGCGATGTGGGGCTACGACGCGCCCGGCGGCAGGTCGCGTTCGTACGCCGCGATGAAATTCTTCATCTACACGCAGGCATCGGGCCTCTTGATGTTGATCGCGATCGTCGCGCTCGCCTTCGTGCACTACGACGCGACCGGCGTCGTGTCGTTCGACTACCACGATCTGCTCGGCACGCCGATGGCGAGTTCGGTCGAGTGGCTATTGATGCTCGGCTTCTTCATCGCGTTCGCCGTGAAGATGCCGATGGTGCCGCTGCACGGCTGGCTGCCGGACGCGCACACCAACGCGCCGATCGGCGGCTCGGTCGACCTCGCCGGCATACTGCTCAAGACCGCCGCGTACGGCTTACTGCGCTTCGGCATTCCGCTCTTTCCGCACGCGTCGCAGGAGATCGCGCCGCTTGCGATGTGGCTCGGCGTCGCCGGTGTCGCGTACGGCGCAGTGATCGCGTTCGCGCAAACGGATCTGAAACGCCTCGTCGCGTACACCAGTGTCAGCCACATGGGCTTCGTCGTGATCGGCATCTACGCCGGTACCCAGCAGGCGCTCTACGGCGTGGTCGTACAGATGATCGCGCACGGGTTGTCGGCCGGTGCGTTGTTCATTCTGTGTGGTGAGATCCAAGAACGTCTGCAGACGCGCGACCTGCGCGACATGGGCGGCTTGTGGACGCGGCTGCCGAACTTACCGCCGATCCTGCTCTTCTTCGCGCTCGCGACGCTCGGTCTGCCGGGGCTCGGCAACTTCGTCGGCGAGTTCCTGATTCTTTCCGGTACGTTCGTCGTCGCGCCGGTGATCGCGATCGTCGCGTCGTCCGGCCTGATCTTCGCGGTCGCGTATGCACTCATCGTCGTGCAACGCGCGTTGCACGGGCCGATGCACGGCGCCGTCGCCAACACCGCGCTCGGCTTCGTCGATCTATCGCGGCGCGAGCTGTCGATGATGGTCGTGTTGATCGCGTTGTTGCTCGGACTCGGCCTGTATCCGCAACCGGTGATCGACGCCGCGCGCGCACCGGTGCAGGCGTTCGATACGCACGCGACGCACGTCGATGCAGTTCGCGCGGACAGCGCGCCCGACACCGGCGACGTCACGACCGGAGGTCCGCGATGAAAGAACAAGCCACAGCGCTGCTGCCGCTGCTGATCACCACCGCGACGGTCGTTGCCGCGATGTTCGCGATCGCGGTCAAGCGCAACCACCGTTTGATCGGCACGATCACGATCGTCGGTATGAACTTGGCGCTCGTCAGTCTCGTACCCGGCTTGTCGCTCGTCGACGCGCATTCGATCGCGGTGACGAACCTGATCACCGTCGACGGCACGGCGCAATTCGCGATGGCGCTGATCCTGGTGACGACGCTCGGCGTGTTGACGCTGTGCCCGGCGTATTTCAGCGGCTACAGCGGCCACCGCGAGGAGCTCTATTTATTGCTCGGCGTCGGTACGCTCGGGGCCCTCACGCTCGCGTGCGCGAACCACGCAGCGACCATCCTGCTCGGCCTCGAGCTCTTGAGCCTGCCGATGGTCGGTGCAGTCGCGTATCCGATCGACCGGCCGCGCTCGATCGAGGGCGGCGTGAAATATCTGATCCTGTCGGCCGGTGCGTCGGCGACGTTGCTGTTCGGTCTCGCACTGATTTTCGCCGAAAGCGGCGCGCTCGACGTCGGTTCGATCGCCGGCGCGATCGCCGGCGCCGGGTTGGGCTCGCCGATCGTCACGGTCGGCGCGGCGATGCTGCTCGCCGGCCTCGCGTTCAAGCTGTCGTTCGTGCCGTTCCACCAATGGACGCCGGACGTCTACGAAGCAGCGCCGCTGCCGATCACCGCCTATCTATCGACGGTCGTGAAGCTCGGTGCGTTCGTGGTGGCGCTGCGCTTGCTGCACGCCGGCGTCGGCAGCGCGTCGCCGTTGGTCGTCACCGCGATCGTGGTGCTCGCGCTCGCGTCGATGCTCGTCGGCAGCGTGCTCGCGCTGCGGCAATCGAACCTGAAGCGGCTGATGGCGTATTCGTCGATCGCGAACTTCGGCTATCTCGCCGTCGTGCTGGCGGTCCCGGGCGTCGAAGCGCTGCGCGCGGCCGGCGTCTACCTCGTGACGTACCTCGTCACGTCGCTCGGCGTGTTCGGCGTGATGACACTGGTGTCGAGTCCGATGGCGCGACGCGATCGCGAGGACCTGGACGAATACCGCAGCCTCTTCTGGCACCGACCGTATCTCGCCGGAATCCTGATCGCGATGTTGTTGTCGCTCGCCGGCATTCCGCTGACGGCCGGCTTCGTCGGCAAGCTCGCGGTGATCGGCGCCGGTGTGCAGGCGGCGCAGTGGTGGTTGGTCGGCGGTGTCGCGCTGGCGAGCGCGATCGGCGTGTACTACTACTTGCGAGTGATCAACGCATTGCTGGTCAGCACCGAGATGAGCCCCGACCAAGCGACCGTGCAATTCGGCGGCGTGTACCGCGCGGGCGCCTTGATGCTGTTGTTGGCGGCGTTCGTGACGCTGTGGCTCGGCGTCTACCCGCAGCCGTTGTTCGCACTCGGACGGTATCTCGCGTTTCCTTAACTCGGAGCCCTCGCTCGGGTCCATCGTTCGGAGATTCTCACGTGGCCCTCTCTCACGCGCCGCAAAAGAGCCGACTACTCGCGAAGAAGTCCGTCGCTCAGATCCAGCAGGAATTCGCCCAGACCGACCTGCGCCGCAGCTTGGGACCGCTGAATCTCGTGAGCCTCGGCATCGGTGCCATCATCGGCGCCGGGATTTTCGTGATGACCGGCAATGCGGCCGCGAATTTCGCCGGGCCGGCCGTAGTGCTGTCGTTCGTCATCGCCGGGCTCGCCTGCGGCTTCGCCGGGCTCTGCTACGCCGAACTCGCTTCCACCATGCCGGTGTCCGGTTCCGCCTATTCGTATGCGTACGTCACGCTCGGCGAAGTGTTCGCGTGGACGATGGGTTGGTTGCTGCTGCTCGAGTACGGCGTCGCGGCCTCGACCGTCGCCGCCGGCTGGACCGGCTACGTCGTGAGCCTGCTGCGCGACTTCGGCGTCCACATACCGCTCGCGATCTCGCAATCGACACTGCAGCTCCAAAACGGCGTGCTGCACACCACCGACGGCCTCAATCTCGTCGGCGCCATGGGCCTGCTGGCCGTCACGGCGCTGCTCGTCGTCGGCGTGCGCGAGTCGGCGCAAGTGAACAACGTCATCGTCGCGATCAAGGTCACCGTGCTGATCGCGTTCATCCTGATCGGCGCGACCTATCTGAACCCGGAGAATTGGTCGCCGTTCGTGCCCGACAACGCGGGCGGCTTCCGCTACGGGTGGCAAGGGGTACTGCGCGCGGCGTCGATCATTTTCTTCGCGTACGTCGGCTTCGAGGCGGTGTCGACCGCCGCCGGCGAATCGCACAACCCGCAACGCGACGTGCCGATCGGCATCTTGGGTTCGCTCGCCGTGTGCACCCTGATCTACATGTTGGTGTCGATCGTGATGACCGGCGTCGTGCCGTACGCGAAGCTCGGAGTGCCCGACCCGATCGCGGTCGCCGTCGATAGGATGAATCCGAGCTGGGCGATCGTCGCGTTTCCGAACGAGAACGGATCACTGAACCTCTTCTCCGTCGTCATCAAGATCGGCGCGTTCACCGGGCTGTCGTCGGTGATGCTGGTGCTGTGCTACGCGCAGACGCGCGTGTTCTATCAGATGGCGAAGGACGGCCTGATCTGGGGCGTGTTCGGGCGCGTCAACGAACGCTTCAAGACGCCGGCGATCGGTACGGTGTTGCTCGGCGTGATCATCGCAATCGCGGCGTCGCTCTTACCGCTCGGCGTGCTCGGCGACCTCGTCAGCCTCGGTACCGCGCTCGCGTTCGCGATCGTCTGCGGCAGCGTCATCTATCTGCGCCGCCACAACCCGACGCTGAAGCGCCCCTTCGAAGTGCCGTTCTATCCGTGGACACCGGTTCTCGGCATCTTCTTCTGTGTCGTGCTGATGATGGGCCCGATCCTGCTCGACATCGTCAGCAAAGCGCTCGGCACCGACCTGCTCGGCGCGTTGATCGGCAAACCCGGTCCGGTCGAGCACGACCCGATCGCGCTCGGCATCCTCGCGACATACGCCGTCGTCGGCGTGTTGATCTACGCGCTGTACGGCTACCGGCACTCGAAGCTCGCGAAAGGCGACTGAGCCGGCGCCGCTGTCCGGCCGAACGGGTCGACCGACCCCGACGATTCCCGAAGGCCGGGTGCGGCTGCGTCGAGCAGCGGTTCGAATCGACGCCTCCACCCGCACCGCCCCCACAGCGCCTCCACACAACTCCCACGCCGCCCCCACACCGCTCCGACGCACCGCACAAATCTGCAATCAAGCGCTTGCTTGATTCAAGCGTCTGCTTTATCGTGCGGCCCTCGCTGTTACCAATCTACCCACGTGTCCGACCATTCCGACGCTGCCGACCGCCTGCTGCAAGCCGCCCTCGAGGTGTTTGCCGCGAAGGGCTACGAGGGCGCTTCGACGCGTGAGATCTGCCGGCTCGCCGGGGTCAACGTCGCGGCCATTCATTACCACTTCGGCGACAAGGCGACCCTCTATCGCGAGGTGTTCCGGGTGCCGGAGCAACTCGGAGTCGCGCCGTACGAAATGACCGACCCGAACGCTTCGATCCGCACCGGGTTGGTTGCGTTTTATCGCCACATCATGGCGTACATCGCCGCACCGAAGCAGGTGCAACAGCTGCGCCTGATCTTCCTGCGCGAGGAGCTGCAGCCGAGCGGCGTGCTGAGCCGCGACGCCGACGCACCGCGCCGGCTGCACGATCACCTGACGGCTTTCCTCTGCCGCAGCGTCGGTGCCGACGCGGTCGACACCGCCGTCAACCATCTCGCCTTCAGTGTCGGCGGCCTCTCGCTGGTGCTGTTCGTGCAACGCACCGCGATCGACGAGATCGCGCCGGAGATGCTGGCCGACGACGCGGCCGTCGAGGCGACCATCCAACGCCTGGCCGATCACGGCACCGCAATGGTCGACGCCGAACGCGCCCGACGCGCGAACGCCGCGTTCGGCACGACTTCTGCTTCTCCCGCACACGATACGGTCGGCGAGCGGGCAACCGCGACGGCGAATACCACGAACTCGGATTTGAGGAGCGCGCGCATACGCGCAGCAGAGCAATCATGAAACTCAGTCGAATGACCCGTTGGATCTGGATCGCCGGCCTGGCGGTCACCGCCAGCATCGCCGTCGGCGCGAGCAATCTGCGCTCGCCGACGACTCCCGCGAGCGCAACCTCAGCGGCAGCGCCGAGCGGCGGCAAGCCGGGCGGCGGACCGGTCGCGCTGACGGTCAGCGTGGTGCAGCCGGAACGCGCCGACTGGCCCGAGTTGATTCATGCGTCCGGCACGATCGCGCCGTGGCAGGAAGCCATCGTCGGCGCCGAGGTGACGGGTTTGCGCTTGTCGCAGCTGTTGGTCGACGTCGGCGACGAGGTCAAGAAGGGGCAGCTGCTCGCGCAGTTCGACGACGCGACGACGCTCGCGATGGTCCGTCAATCCGAAGCGGCCGTCGCCGAAGCCGAAGCGAACGTCGCCGAAGCCGAAGCGAACGCGCAGCGCGCAGAGCGCCTCGGCAAGACCGGCGCCCTGTCGCAACAGGACGCGACGCAATACCTGACGCGCGCCCGTACCGCACAAGCGCAACTCGAATCGGCGCGCGCGCGGCTGCATAGCCAGAAGCTGGCGCTCGAATACACGCGTGTCGTCGCACCGGACGACGGCGTGATCTCGGCCCGCAAAGCGACGCTCGGCATGGTCGCGCAGTCCGGCACCGAGCTGTTTCGGTTGGTCCGCCAGAACCGGCTCGATTGGCGCGCGGAACTCTCCGGCGCGCAACTCGCGCAAGTACACGTCGGCGACATCGCCTCGGTGACGCTCGGCGACGGCTCGCTCGTCACCGGCAAGGTCCGCCAAGTCGCGCCGGTACTGGACGAGAACACGCGCATCGGCCTGGCGTATGTCGAACTCGACCGCGCAGGCGACTCGGCCAACGACGCTACGAAGGCGCAAGCCGCGCGCGCGGGCATGTACGGCACCGGCACGATCACGCTCGGCAGCCGCACCGCGTTGACGCTGCCGTCGAGCGCGTTGGTGCTGCGCGACGGTCATGAATACGTCTTCGTACTCGGACCGGACAATCGCGTCGCGCTGACGAAGGTCAGCGTCGGTCGCCGCGTCGGCAACGGCATCGAAGTGAGCGACGGCCTCACCGGCGACGAACACGTCGTCGCGGCCGGGGCTGCATTCCTGAACGATGCCGATTTCGTTCGCGTAGTCGACACGGGCAGCGACAAGGCGTCATGAGTTCGCACCTGCCGAACGGCGGCGCCGGCGCCGCGGGCGCCCGCAACTTCGCGACGTGGTCGATCCGTCAGCCGATCCCGCCGATCGTCGCGTTCATCTTGTTGACGCTCGCCGGCATCTACGGCTTTCAGCGCCTGAATGTCACCGACCTGCCGGACATGGACTTTCCGGCCGTCACGGTCACCGCGACGCTGCAAGGCGCGTCCGCGTCGCAACTCGAAACCGAGGTGACGCGCAAAATCGAGAACGCCGTCGCGACCATCGGCGACATCGAGCACATCACGTCGAGCGTCACCGAAGGTACGTCGTCGACGACGATCATGTTCCACCTCGAGAAAAACCTGTTCGAGGCACTGAACGACGTCCGCGCGTCGGTTTCGAACATCCGCGCCGACTTGCCGAGCGATCTCGAAGAGCCGGTCGTCACCAAAGTCAACACGGCCGGCATGCCGATCCTGACGTTCTCCGTCGCCTCCGACCGCATGGACGAAGAAGCGCTGTCGTGGTTCGTCGACGATACGGTGTCGCGCACGCTGTTGTCGGTGCCCGGCGTCGGCCGCGTCTCGCGCGTCGGCGGCGTCGACCGCGAAGTCCGCATCGAATTGAACCCGACTCAGCTCGCCGCGCTCAACCTGAGCGCGGCCGAGGTATCTCGTCAGCTACGACGCATCCAACAGCAGCTGTCCGGCGGCCGCGCCGAAATCGGCGACTCGCGCCAATCGCTGCGCACGCTCGCGACGGTGAATCGCGCCGACGACCTCGGCGCGCTCGACATCACCTTCGCCGACGGCCGCCACCTGCGGCTCGACCAAATCGCGACGATTTCCGACACCATCGCCGATCGCAGCCAACTCGCGTTGCTCGACGGCCAACCTGTCGTTTGCGTGCAGGTGATGCGGTCGCGCGGCACCAGCGCGATCACCGTCGCCGACGCGGTGACGAAGGCGATCGAGAAGATCGGCGAAACGAATCCGTCGGTGAAGTTCACGCTCGTGAACGACAACGTCACGATGATTCGGCAGGAATACAACGCTTCGATGAACATGTTGTGGGAAGGCGCCGTGCTCGCGATCGCGGTCGTCTTCCTGTTCCTGCGCGACTGGCGCGCGACGTTGGTGTCCGCTTCCGCGCTGCCGCTGTCGATCGTCCCGACGTTCGCGGCGATGTACTGGCTCGGCTTCTCGATGAACACCGTGACGCTGCTCGCGTTGTCGTTGGTCATCGGTCTGCTCGTCGACGACGCGATCGTCGAGGTCGAGAACATCGTGCGCCATCTGCGCAACGGCAAACCGCCGGTGCAAGCCGCGATGGACGCCGCCACCGAGATCGGCCTCGCCGTGATCGCCACCAGCATGACGCTGGTCGCCGTGTTCCTTCCAACGGCGATGATGGGGGGCATTCCCGGCCTCATTTTCAAACAGTTCGGCTGGACCGCGGTCGTCGCGGTGCTCGCATCGCTGACGGTTGCGCGCCTGATCACGCCGATGCTCGCGGCCCGTTTCTTGTCGCACCACGAAGGCGAACCGGAGAAGAGCCGTCTGCTCGACGGGTATCTGAAGCTCGCGGCGTGGTCGTTGCATCATCGCCGCTTCGTCATGATCGCCGCGACGTTGTTCTTCCTCGCCTCCGTCGCGCTCGTGAAGTTCTTGCCGACGAGCTTCTTGTCGGCCTCGGACCGTTCGCAGACGCAGCTCACCGTCGAGATCGCGCCCGGCAGCACGCTCGCCGAGACGCGCAAGGTCGTCGACCAAGTGCTCGACATCACCCGGACGATTCCCGAAGTCCAACATGTCTTCACCGCGATCGGCGCGAGCGCCGGCGGCAGCATGCGCGGACCGCCCACGGGCGCGGGTCCCGCGGACCTCCGCAAGGCGTCGATGCTGATCAACCTCTCACCAAGGCGCGAACGCGAGCGTTCGCAGGTGATGGTCGAGAACGAACTGCGCGAAAAGCTGCGCGACATCCCCGGCGCGCGCTTCACGCTCGGCTACGGCGGCAACGGCGAGAAAGTGCAGCTGGTGCTGTCCGGTGAAGACAACGACAAGCTGCAACAGGCCGCCCGTGATGTCGTCAAGGATCTACGCGCGATGCCGGGGCTCGGCAACGTCACGTCGACGGCGAGTTTGTTGCGTCCGGAAATTCTGATCACGCCGGACTTCGCGCGCGCGGCCGAACTCGGCGTCACCGCGAGCAGCATCGGCGAAACGGTGCACGTCGCGACCGCCGGCGACTACGACCAGGCGCTGCCGAAACTGAATTTGCCCGATCGCCAGGTCGACATTCGCGTGCAGCTGCCGTACGAAGCGCGCCGCGACCTCGCGACGCTCGAACAGATGCGCGTACCGGCGCGCGACGGACTGGTGCCGCTCTCGAGCGTCGCGAAGGTGACGATCGGCAGCGGTCCCGCGCAAATCGACCGCTTCGATCGCAACCGCAACGTCACCATCGACGCCGAGCTCGGCGGCTTGCCGCTCGGCGACGTGTCGCGCGCGATCGACCAGATGCCGTCGATCGTCAATTTGCCGGCCGGGATTCGCAAGATCGACTCCGGCGACGGCGAGCGCATGAAGGAGCTGTTCGGCAGCTTCGGCCTCGCGATGGTCACCGGCGTCGTCTGCGTGTACATGGTGTTGGTGCTGCTCTTCAAAGACTTCACGCAGCCGATCACGATCCTGGCGGCGTTGCCGCTGTCGGTCGGCGGCGCGTTTCTTGCGCTCCTGTTGTGCCGTCAGTACATGTCGATGCCGGCGATGATCGGCCTCCTGATGCTGATGGGTATCACGACGAAGAACTCGATCCTGCTGGTCGAATACGCGATCGTCGCGATGCGCGACCGCGGCATGTCGCAGACCGAAGCGCTGCTCGACGCGTGCCGCAAACGCGCCCGCCCGATCGTGATGACGACGCTCGCGATGATCGCCGGCATGATGCCGGTCGCGCTCGGCATCGACGCCGACGTGAGTTTCCGTTCGCCGATGGCGATCGCGGTGATCGGCGGCCTCATCACCTCGACGGCGCTCTCGTTGGTCGTCGTGCCGGTCGTCTTCACGTACGTCTATAAGGTGCAGACGTGGCTGAGGACGATCATCAAGCCGCTACAGCACACACCGGCGCCGACTCCGACGCCGGTCGCGCCTGCGCCCGCACCTGTGGCGCACGACGGAACACACGCGGCGCGGCCGAACTGGAGCGAGCCTTCGCCGATCCGTCAGCGGTCGGCACGCTGAAAAAAATCGGTGCCGCGGACGGAGCGCGTCCGAGGCGCGATCGTCGGTTCGCGGGACACGCTGCAAGTACGTCCCTGTAAGCTCCCTCTCGGCATCCCTGCCTCGAGAGGTTTCCGCAAACCG
>DASRZO010000555.1:0-2116 GCA_035686405.1 Pseudomonadales bacterium
GCATACCGGTATGCGCGATTTCGTTTACGCCGCGGTTGCGCTCGATTCGTCGGGCTATCGTGCGCTCTATCGCTCGGGGCGGCGCGGCTTCGTACAGCAATTGCGCGCGGCGCTGCTGCCGCGCGTCGAGCGCATCGCGATACCGCGCAAGTGGCGCTTCGTCACTGCGTTGCCGACGAATGCGCAGGGAAAGGTGACCGCGGTCGAGCTTGGCAGTCTGTTCGTTCGGCGCCCAGTGACGCTGCCGACGGTGCGTGCGTTCGCCGCGCGCAGCGCGGCCGAAGCGGAACTGTCGCTCTTCGTGCCGGCGCAGCTCGTGTATTTCGGCGGCCATTTTCCCAACAGCCCGGTGCTGCCGGGCGTCGTCCAATTGATGTGGGTCGATCATTTCGCACGGCAGCTGTTCGACGCGACCGGCGGCTGGCGCAAGCTGGAGGCGATCAAATTCACGCGGCTGCTGCAACCGGACTCTGCGGTCACACTGACGTTGCGCGCGCGCAACGGAGTCGAGCAGGTTCATTTAAGCTACGCGGCCGACGGCGCGGTGTGCAGTTCCGGGCGCCTCGTGCGCTATGGTTGATGCCGTTCGAATCTGTGCTGTGGTGCCGGTGTACAACCATGCGGCGACGTTGGCGGACACCGTGGCGGCCCTCGGGCGGGCCGGCGTGACGACCGTCGTCGTCGACGACGGTTCGGACGCTGCGAATGCTGCTGCGATCGAGAGTATCGTCGCCGCTGCCGCCGCTCGCACGGGCGCGAACCGGCCCAAGAGTGGATCGCAGCCCGTAGGTGAATCGCACCCCGAAGGTAGATCGCAGAAGGTCGCGATCCGACTGCGGCTCGAACGCAACAGCGGCAAGGGTGCGGCGGTGAAATGCGGTCTGCGCCGTGCGGCCGAACTCGGATACACGCACGCGTTGCAGGTCGATGCCGACGGCCAGCACGACCTCGCGGACGTCGAACGGTTCGTCGCAACCGCGCGCGCGCAGCCGGACGCGATCGTCATCGGCGTGCCGCGGTGGTCGAAGGACGCGCCGCTCGGACGGCGCGTCGCGCGCCACCTGACGCACGTGTGGGTTTGGATCAATACGCTGTCGTTCGACATCGACGACTCGATGTGCGGGTTCCGCATCTACCCGTTGGCGACCACGCTGCGGTTGCTCGACGCAACCGGCGATCGAATGGAATTCGACGTCGAGATCCTGGTGCGTGCGCACTGGCAGGGCATTCCCTTCGCGAAAGTCCCCACGCAGGTGCGCTATCCGGCGGACGGCGTCTCGCACTTTCGGTTCGTTCGCGACAACGCCTTGATCTCGATGATGCACGCGCGCCTGTTCTTCGGCATGGTGCGACGATTGCCGCAGCGGTTCTGGCGGTGGATTGGGCGAAACGAGTGAGCGGCCGTAAGCGGCGATGAGTGTCGTGAACGATGCGTGGTCGGCAACGAGTGACGTGGATGAGTGAAAGCACGGCGCATTGGGCGAACGTCAAAGAGGTAGGCACGCTGTGGGGCATTCGGATGCTGCTCGCGATCTATCGCGTCTTCGGACGTACGCTGCTGTTCGTCGCGCTGTATCCCGTGGTCCTCTATTTCTTCGTAACGAACCGGCTCGCCCGCGCGGCGTCGCACGAATATCTCGATCGGTTGACGGAGTTCGCGCCGGATACGCCCATCCGCGCTTCGCGACGCGCGACGTTCCGGCATTTTCTCAGTTTCGCGACCAGCGTGTACGACCGCGTCGCCGCGTGGAGCGGCGCGATCGTGCTCGACGATTTGACTTTCACCGGCCGCGAAGCGCTCGCGAACTTGATCGAGCAGCGCCGCGGCGCAGTGTTGGTCACCGCGCACGTCGGTAGCCTCGAGGTGTGCCGGGCGATGGCGCGACAGCGCGAGAACATGCGCCTCAACGTACTCGTTCACACCGCAAACGCGGAGATGTTCAATCGCATGATGCAGCGGGTAAATCCGAATCAGAACGTCGAGCTGATCGAAGTCGGCACGATCGACCCCGGCGTTGCGATGCGCCTCGCGCAGAAAGTCGCGAACGGCGAGTTCATCGTCGTCACAGGCGATCGCGTGCCGGTGCACGGCTCGCGCGTCGTCGCAGCGGATTTT
>DASRZO010000556.1:0-11081 GCA_035686405.1 Pseudomonadales bacterium
CATGACGAAACACGGCTCGAGCATCGGGCGGCGGGAATTGCTGCGGTGGGGCAGTGCGGCCGCGATCGGCGTCGCGCTCGCGCGCGGTGCGGGGGCGGCCGACCCGGGCGCAGCGCCGCCGAAGCCGGAGAACGTGCTGACGCCCGACGCGGCGTTCGAACGGCTCGTCCAAGGTAACGCGCGCTACGTCGACGGCGTCGCGAAGCGTCACGATTTCAAGGCCGAACGCGAGGCGCTCGTCGGCGGTCAGAATCCGTTCGCCGCGATCCTCGGTTGCGCCGATTCGCGCATCGCGCCCGAGTACGCGTTCGACGCGGCGCGCGGCGATCTTTTCGTCGTGCGGCTCGCCGGCAATTTCGCGAATGCGGACGCGATCGCGAGTCTCGAGTATGCGGTCGCGGTGCTCGGCGTGCCGTTGATCATGGTGCTGGGTCACGGGTCGTGCGGCGCAGTCGACGCAACGATCAAGTCGATCGACGGCGCGCCGCCGCTCCCCGGCCATCTACCGTCGCTGGTGAAGGCGCTGACCCCGGCGGTCGAGGCGGTGAAAGGCAAACCCGGCGATCGGCTCGCCAACGCGATCGACGAGAACGTCGTGTTGAACGTGCGGACGCTGAGCGCGGCGACGCCGATCCTCAGTGCGGCCGTTGGAAACAAGACGCTGCGCGTCGTCGGCGGGGTGTACGAACTCGCGACCGGCAAGGTGCGACTGATTTGAACGCAGGGATGCCATGACGGCGCGGATGGCCGCGAGCAGGTGATCCGAAGGCAAACGAATTGAAACGTTCGAGCAGTACGGTGCGCGGACAGTGGACGCGCGGAAGAAAAACAGAGAGGTCATCATGATGGTACGAAGAAGGTCGACGACAGCGACGTTCGGCGCGTTGTTGTTGGTCGTGGGAGCGTTCGCTGCGGGACTCGCGCAGGCGGCGGACAAGAAGCCGAACATCCTCGTGATCATGGGAGACGACGTCGGTTGGTTCAACGTCGGCGCGTATCACCAAGGGATCATGTCCGGGAAGACGCCGAACCTCGACAAGCTCGCGGCAGCCGGCATGCGGTTCACCGACTACTACGCCGAAGCGAGCTGTACGGCGGGTCGCGCGAACTTCATCACCGGCGAGATTCCGTTGCGCACCGGTTTGACGACGGTCGGGCAAGCAGGCGCCGACGTCGGCATCCCCGATCAAGCCGCGACGCTCGCCAGTGCATTGAAGGCGCAGGGGTACGAGACAGGTCAGTTCGGTAAGAACCACCTCGGCGACTTGAACAAGTATCTGCCGACGGTGCACGGCTTCGATGAATTCTTCGGTTACCTGTACCACCTCGACGCGATGTCGGATCCGTACTGGTACTCGTTCCCGGTCGACGAGAAGTACTACAACACGTACGGCCCGCGCAGCTTGATCCACAGTTGGGCGACCGATACCGACGACGCGACCGTGATGCCTCGTTGGGGCCGCGTCGGCAAGCAAAAGATCGTCGACGAAGGTCCGCTGCCGCCGTTGCCGGACATGTCGAACGTGCCGAACATGCACGACCTGCCGTTTCTGAAAGCCAAGTACGACATGACGACGTTCGATGAAGTGCTCGTCAAGTCGTCGTCCGCATTCATGGACAAAGCGAAGAAAGACGGTAAGCCGTTCTTCATCTGGCACAACACGACGCGGATGCACGTGTGGACGTTCCTGTCGAAGAAATACTCGTCGATGGAGAACAGCCAGACGAACTACGGTCTCGAAGAGGCCGGCATGGCGCAAATGGACGACTGCATCGGCGCGCTGATGAAACATCTCGAGGACATCGGCGAAGCGGACAACACGATCGTCATCTTCACGACCGACAACGGCGCCGAAGTGTTCACGTGGCCGGACGGCGGCATGACGCCGTTCAAGGCGACGAAGGGCACGGTCGGTGAAGGCGGTTTCCGCGTGCCGGCGATCATCCGCTGGCCCGGCCACGTCAAACCCGGCACGGTCGAGAACGGGATCTTCTCGGGCCTCGATTGGTTCCCGACGCTGACCGCGGCCGCCGGCAACCCGAACATCACGGATCAGTTGCTCAAAGGCGTGACGCTCGGCGACCGCACGTACAAGAACCATTTGGACGGCTACAACCAGATGGATCTCTTGACCGGCAAAGGCCCGTCGAAGCGTCACGAGATCTTCTATTTCGGCGGCGCGGCACTCGGCGCGGTGCGCATCGACGACTTCAAGTTCACGTTCTTCCAACAGCCCTGGGGCTGGCCGGGTGAGAAGACCACGACCGATATGCCGACGATGGTGAACATCCGCCAAGACCCGTTCGAACGCACGCCGTCGACTCGGGGCCAATCGATGAACGACAGCGCGGGGGGCTACATCAACGACTTCTTTGCGCGCGAGTTCTGGCGGTTCGTGATGGTGCAGCAATACGTCGCGAAGTTGGCGGAGACTGCGATCGACTACCCGCCGATGCAGGATCCGGCGTCGTTCAACCTGGAAGCGGTGAAACAGAAGATCGAGGAAATGCAAAAGGCTCACGAAGGACAATAGAGGCAATAGTGAGTCGGATCGATCGACGCAGCGCGCGTGTGCTGCGTCGATCGAATGTTCGAGTTCGCGCCGCGATCGACAGCCGCAAGTCGCTCAGGCGCGAAGGCCAAAGGCTGGACCGTCGTCAGCATGAAGGACGATTGGAAGAAGATCCTCGCGTTCGAGTGATACCCGCGGGACGGCGACTGGTAGAAATCCGAGCTTGATCGGTCGGTCTTCATTTCATATCAAGTTCGCCGCGTGGCTCGGCCGCCGATCCGGGGCGAACCCCGTACCCAAAGTCCCGGGCGAAGCCCGCACCCAATCGGAGAATCTCATGCGTTTCCAACAGATCGTTCGAGCGGCGATCGGCGTCTGCGTCGTTATGTCCGTGCAGCTCTTGTCGGTGGAGGCGCAGGCGGAGTTGTCGCCCGAAGAGCTCGCGAAGCTCGCGCAGAACCCGGTCGGCAACTTGATCAGCGTACCGTTCCAGAACAACACGAATCTGAACTACGGTCCCGAGAAAGAGACGCAGAACATTCTGAACATCCAGCCGGTGATTCCGATCTCGGTCGACGACGACTGGAACGTCATCACGCGCACGATCGTGCCGATCATCCACATGCCGCGCCTCGGTCCGGGCGTCGGGAGCCAGGATGGTATCGGCGATACGCAGTTCACCGCGTTCGTGTCGCCGGCAAAGCCCGGGAGTTGGATCTGGGGCGCCGGGCCGATCGTCCAGTTGCCGACGAACAACAACAAGGAACTCGGCAACGACAACTGGGGCGCAGGGCCGTCGTTCGTGTTGCTGCATCTCGAGAAGGGCAGCCCGTGGGTGTACGGCGCACTCGTGAACAACGTGTGGTCGTTGACCGACGACAAATCCGGCGGCTCGTACAACACCGGTCTGCTGCAACCGTTCGTCAACTACAACTTTCCGAGCGGTTTCTATCTGACGAGCGCGCCGATCATCACCGCGAATTGGAAGGCGGACAGCGAAGACGTGTGGACGGTGCCCCTCGGTGGGGGCGTTGGGAAGATCTTCCACTTCGGCAAACTGCCGGTGAACTCGCAGATCTCCGCGTACTACAACGTCGAGAAGCCGGAGTACGGCCCGGATTGGCAGATCCGTGCGCAGGTCCAGTTGATGTTCCCGAAATGACCGTTCGCGTCGCCGCGACGACCCCGCGTGCTCCGTTCGATCTTGGTTTCCGGGTGTCTGTGCCGCCGGCGCGGCTCCCGCGTCGTCGAAGAGCGCGGGTACGAGTCTTTGGTTCAGGCGGCGCTAATCGTCGATCGCCGCGTACGCCGAGGTCCAGAAGTCGCTGAATACTCTCGGCCACTGCGGCGAATCCATCATCCGCTGCGTCATCAACACACCGATCAGATCTTCCGCCGGGTCGGTGTAGCCCGACGTGCCGGCACCGCCGTCCCAACCGAATCGTCCGGGGGCGCCGAAGTCGCCGCGGCGCGTCGTGACCGCGAGGCCGAAGCCCCAACCGCGATAGTCGGAGAAGAAGATGCGCGAATCCGCCTTCTGCTGGTGAGTCAGGTGATCGGTCGTCATCAGTTCCACGGCCGGTCGCGACAGTAGGCGCTGCGTGCCGACACGGCCTTTGTTCAGCAGCATGGTGCAGAACGCCAGATAGTCGTCGACCGTCGAGACGAGACCGCCGCCGCCGGATGCGAACAGCGGTTCGCGGCTGAAGCGGCCGTCCGGTCCGCGATCGGCAACCAATAGTTCGGCGGGTTTCGACGAACCGACGTAGCTCGTCGGCAGCCGGTGGATCTTCTCGGGCGGCACGTGGAACGCCGTGTCCTTCATGCCGAGCGGCCGGAAGACGCGCTCGTCGAGGAACGCCGGAAAAGATTGGCCCGACACGCGTTCGATCAGCACGCCGAGCACGTCGGAGCCGGTGTGGTACAGCCATTGCTCGCCGGGTTGCGCGAGCAGCGGCAGCGAACCGAGGGCCTTCATGTACTCGTCCGGCGTGCGCCGCGGCGAATTCGGTCCCGGCGCGAGCCCCGCGTCGGCGATCGCTGCTTGAATCGGATACCGACCCGGGCGCGCGAGCACGAGGCCGAACCCGAGGCGGAACGTCAGCAGGTCGCGCGTCGTGATCGGGCGCTGCGCCGGCACCGTGTCGCTGACGTCCGCATCGAGGCGCGCGAGCACGCGGCGGTCGGCGAGTTCCGGCAACCAGCGGTCGACCGGTTCGTCGAGCCGCAGCTTGCATTCCTCGACGAGGATCAACGTCGCGACCGCGGTGATCGGCTTCGACATCGATGCGATGCGGAAGATCGTGTCGCGCTGCATCGGTGCGGTTTGGCCGACACCGAGCGTTCCGATCGCGTCGACGTGCACGTCGCCGCGGCGACACAGCAGCGTCACGAGACCCGGCACGTCGCCGCGTTCGACGTGTCCGGCCATGACGTCGTGCATGCGCGTGAGCCGAGCGCTCGACAATCCCGAGTGAGCCATGGCGGTCCTCGCAATCGAAACGAGCAGCCAGTATGCAATACTCGTGCGCGATTTCGATCGGGGGGCGTCGTGAGCGAGCGTATCGTCATCGTCGACTACGATCCGCAATGGCCGGAGCGGTTCGCGGCCGAACGCGCACGGATCGCAGCGGCGCTGCGCGACGTCGCCTTGCGCGTCGACCACAATGGTTCGACGTCGGTGCCCGGGTTACCAGCGAAGCCGGTCATCGACATCCAAATCTCGGTCGCGCGACTGCATCCGATGGACACATACCGGACGGCGTTGCAGGCGCTCGGTTACACCCACGTGCCGCACGCCGACGATGGGTTTTGCCCGTTCTTCCACAAACCCTCGCAATGGCCGCACACGCACCACGTGCACGTCGTCGAGCTCGGCGGCAGCGAAGAGAAGCGCACGCTCGCGTTCCGGGACTGGTTACGAGACCACGCAGACGACCGGGCCGCATATGCGGGCTTGAAGCGCCGTCTCGCCGACGAGTTCACCGACCCAGGTGCGCAGAATGCGTATGCCGCCGCCAAGGGCGATTTCATCGAGCGCACCATTGCGCAGGCGTTGGCGGCGGGGTATCCGCACGAGCTCTGACGCGTGCGGGATCGCGAGTCGAGCATCGGCTCGCGTCGAGTTTGGTCGAGGGAATCAGGAGGTCCCGCAGACGTCGGCCCGACGCGATTGCCGAACCTCGGCTCGCGGCCGAGTGCGGCGTTCCGTCAGCGCGTCGGCGGGTCCGCGGCCAGACCTTCGAATACCTCGGTTACGCGCCGAATGAAGACTTGGCGTTCGCGCCCGACCAGCGGCTCGTCGCGGATCAATCGTTCGACCAAGAAACCGATGAACGTCGCCGCGAACACCCGCGCGCGCACGTGCGCGTCGTCGCCGCCGAGCCATTCGCGAATCGGCTGCAGAAACCGTTCCTGCACCGCGAGGTTCAGCATCGGTGCGGTCGTCGGCGACGTCGCGGCGCGCAGCAGGAATTGAAAGCCGTGCGTCCGCTCTTCGTCGGCGTGCGCATGCCCGGCCATCATCTCGGCGATCTCGCCGGCGAAACGGGTGCGGTCCCACGCGCGCAAACGATCCGGATGAATCGACGCTTTCAGCGCTTCGGTGTAGAGCGCTTCCTTGCCGCCGAAATAGCGTTTGATCAGCGCGACGTCGACGCCCGCCGCGGCCGCGATGTCGCGCAAACTCGCGCCGTAACCGAGTTGCGCGAACCGCGCCATCGCCGCTTCGAGAATCGCTGCGCGCGTGGCGGTCGCATCGCGGCGCCGCGGCGCCGCGTCGTCGCGCAGACGTTTGACGACGCTGCTCATCGCGCTTCTTTCAAATGGTTGGGCGTGGAATCGTTCGAGCCGTACACGCGGTAAACCGGCGCGCCTTATGCGCGCGCCGGAATGACGACCTGCATGCTCTCGTAGCCGTGCACGAAGTTGGAATACGTACGCACCGGCTCTTCGACCAATTTGATGACCGGGAAGCGCTTCAAGATCTCTTCCCAGATGATCGTCAGCTGCATTTCGGCGACGCGGTTGCCGACGCAACGGTGCACGCCGAAGCCGAACGACAAATGCTGTCGCGGCCGCGCCCGGTCGATGATGTACGCGTTCGGATTTTCGACTGCGCTGTCGTCGCGGTTGCCGGAGAGGTACCACATCACGACGCGGTCGCCTTTCTTGATCGTCTTGCCGCCGACTTCGATGTCGCGCGTTGCGACGCGGCTCATGTGTGCGAGCGGCGTCTGCCACCGAATGGTTTCCGACACCATCGGCGTGACGAGTTCCGGATTCGCACGGAGTTTGTCGTACTGGTCGGGATATTTGTTCAGCGCGTAGATGCTGCCCGAGATGGTGTTACGCGTCGTGTCGTTGCCGCCGACGATCAGCAGCACCACCGTGCCGTGGTACTGCTCGCGCGACATCGCGCGCGTTTCGGGATGGTTGATCAGCATCGTGATGAGGTCGATGTTCGGTTCGCCCTTCGTCGCGCGTTCGTTCCACAGCGCTTCGAACGCCGCGAAACACTCGAAGATCGCCTGCGTCTTGTGTTCCCAACTCTTCACCGGACCGTGGCCGGGCTGGTTCATGAACATGTCGGACCAGTACGTGAGCTTGCGGCGGTCTTCGAACGGAAAGTCGAAGAGGGTCGCGAGGGTCATCGCGGTCAGCTCTTTCGACACGAGGTCGACCCAGTCGAACGGCTTGCCGATCGGCAGCGAGTCCAGGATCTGTCCGGCGCGCTCGCGCACGAGCGGCACCATCTTCGCGACGTTGGGCGGCGCCACCGTCGGGCTGACCGCTTTGCGGTGCACGCTGTGTTCCGGCTCGTCCATCGTGATGAAGCCGGCGTTGCCGCGGCGGCGCGGCTCTTGGCCCATCGCGATCATCGCCTTGTCCTGCTCCTCGATCTGCTTCAGGTTTGCGAGCCCGATGCCTTCGGCAGACGAGAAGCCGGTGTGATCGACGTCGACGGCCATGATGTCGGCCCAGCGCGTGATCGACCAATACGGGCCGTACTCGCTCGCGGGCGTGAAATGCACCGGATCTTCCTTGCGCAGCCGTTCGAAGACCGGCCACATCGTGTCGTTCTTGAAGCGATCGACGCGCGCAGGATTGAGTTCCTCGAGCGGCGTGTTGTAGGCCTCGGCGACGGCGGCGTCTGCGGCGGATTTGGCAGGGATGTTCATGACGGACTCCGAAATGACGCGTTGAATTGAGCGCCGGCGGATCCGGCGCGACCGAACGTGCGGCGAAGCATCTGCCGCCGATCGGCGTATGTCAATGGCTGTTGACTTAGCTCGGGAGACCGGTCACTTTGCGGCCCGACATTCGATCGGTGTTCGATGGGAACCTCGCTTCGAGAGATCCTCTCGTGAACTTCCTTTGGAGCTTCCCCTACTCAAATGCAGGCAACGATGCAGCGAACCGACCCCACCGATGCGCGCACGCTCGAAGCGAGCCTCGAGCTCGCCGCGCAACGCGAGGTCGATCTCACGACCCGCGTGTATGCGCGATTGTTCGAGCAGCAGCCGGAGATGCAGGCGCTCTTCTGGCGGGACCGAGACGGCCAAATCAAAGGCGAAATGCTCGCACGCGTGTTCGAGGCGCTGTTCGATTTCATCGGCGAGCGGCGGTACGCGCACAACATGATTCAGTCCGAAGTGCTGACGCACGAAGGCTACGAAGTGCCGCGCGACGTGTTCGCGACGTTTTTCGCCGTGGTTGCGCAAGAAGTGCGCGCGGTGTGCGCCGAGCAATGGACGCCTGCGATGGACGCGGCGTGGCGGCGGACGCTCGCCGACATCGACGACTACGTGAAGCATCCGCCGGCGTGACGCGCGGCGCCGTGTTGCCGTTACCATCCGCGACTCGCGTGCGTTAGAGACGGCGATGGCCGAGACGTTCGACATCCCCCCGCACCTCGTGAAGAACTGCGCGGGCCATCCGGAGCGCGAGCGTTGGCTCGCCGAATTGCCCGAGACGGTCGACGCGCTGCGGACACGGTGGCGGCTCGACCTCGGCAAGCCCTACGAATACGGCATCTGCTCACGCGTCTTTCCGGCGACCCGCGCCGACGGGCTGCGCGCCGCACTGAAGATGTCGATGCCGCACATGGAAGGCGCAGACGAAGGCGCTGCGCTGCGCTTTTGGAACGGCGACGGCACGGTTCGGCTGATCGACGCAGACGCGTCGCGCCACGCGCTGTTGCTCGAACGCTGCGAGCCTGGCACGTCGCTGCGATCTATCCCGGAACCCGAACAGGACGTCGTCGTCGCGGGTCTGCTGAAGCGACTGTGGCGCGTACCGCCGGCAGGACACCCCTTTAGGCACTTGTCGGCGATGATCCGCTATTGGAGCGAGTCGGCGCGCCGCGACGAAGCGAAGTGGCCCGATCGCGCGCTGGTCGAAATGGGGCTCGAGATGATGGAGGAACTCTCGCGGCCGGCGCCGACCGATGTGTTGCTAGCAACCGATCTGCATGCCGGCAACGTGCTCGCGGCGCAGCGCGAACCGTGGCTCGCGATCGATCCGAAGCCATTCATCGGTGATCGCACGTACGACGCGATTCAGCACTTGTACAACTGCGACGCGCGGTTCTGTGCCGATCCGTTCGGCGTGCTGCGTCGCGTCGCCGATCTGTTCGAGCTCGACGCCGAGCGCCTGCGGTTGTGGGTGTTCGCGCGTTCGGCGGGGCAGCCGCGCGACGAGTGGAAGCCGGCCGGATCGACGTTACTCGCGCTGGCACCCTAGATGTCGATGCTCGTGTTGCCCGACGCGATTCGTCGCGCGATCGGCGCCGCACCGCTCGAACCGGTGACGGTCGGTCGCTCGGAAGCGGACGTCTGGCGGGTCGGCGCCGAGTTCTACCTGAAGGCGAGCGCCGACGCCGGCGCGCTCGCAGCGGAAGTCGCGCGCCTCGAGTGGCTCGTTAGCCGCGTGACCGCGCCGACGATCGTCGAGTTCGTACGGACCGACGCGCGCGCGTATCTGTTGACCAGGGCGTTGCCCGGCGTCGCCGCGCACCAATATCGCGGCATGCCGCGGCGCTGCGTCGAATTGCTCGCCGAGGGTTTGCGGGCGTGGCACCGCCTGCCGGTCGATGCGTGTCCGTTCGACGCGCGCTTAGCGACGATGGTGGCGCAAGCGCGCGCGAACGCCGAAGCGGGCCGGGTCGACGAGACCGACTTCGACTCGAGCCGCATCGGCCGCACCGCGCTCGACCTGCTCGCGGAGCTCGCGGCGACGCAACCGGGCAACGAAGACCTCGTCGTCGCGCACGGCGACTATTGCCTGCCGAACATCGTGATCGACGGCGATCGCGTTGCCGGATTCGTCGACGTCGGCCGCGCCGGCGTGTCGGACCGCTATCGCGATCTCGCAATCGCGGCGCGCAGCATCGAATACAACATCGGCCGTGAATGGGTCGCGCCGTTCTTCACCGCATACGGCCTCGAACCCGATTCGCGCCGCATCGCGTTCTACCAATTGCTCGACGAGTTTTTCTGAAGCGGACCGAGGCGGAACTTGGGTCCTCGACGCTCGCCGTGTCGCGTCGCATCATCGGCACCGGTGCGGAACGAGGACGCAGCAATGAACGCACTCGCTTGGAAAGATTTCGCGAACGCGACGCCGAAGATCGCCGCCGAAGGCAAACGGCTGTTGAATCAATTCGGCATCGGCCTCGCGTTCATCGCGACCACTCGCAAGGACGGCAGCCCGCGCCTGCATCCGTGTGTGGGCGGCGTAGGCGTGCGCCGATGCTCTACTGGGTGATCGAGCATTTCAACGCGGGTGCCGCTCCGGCGATTGATCGGCGCGTGCGCATACGCGGACGCGGACATCGGCCGCGGCAGCGCGGCTGATGGCGGAGCAGCCGTGAGCAGAATGCTCGCGCTGGTGCTCGCCGCGCTGTGCGGAATGTGCGCTGCCGCGGCGGATGAATCCGTCGGCCCGGGTCTCGGCGAGATCATGAGTGCGAACCAAATGCGGCACGCGAAGTTGTGGTTCGCCGGTGAAGCCGGCAACTGGCCGCTCGCCGACTACGAAGTGGACGAGTTGACCGAAGGTTTGGACGACGTCGTGCGCTTCCATCCGACGCACAAGGATTCGCCGCAGCCGTTGCGCGATTTGGTGCCGGCGTTGATGGACGGGCCGCTCGCGCAGCTGCACACAGCGATCGGCGCGCGCGACAGACCGCGCTTCGAAGCGGCGTTCGATGCGCTGACCGCCGCCTGCAACGCGTGTCACGAAGCCACGCATTTCGGCTTCAACGTCGTGCAGCGCCCGACCGCGAACCCCTATTCGAATCAGCGTTTCGAACCGAGGCCGTGACGGCGATCGACGCGCTGATCGGCCGCTCGGCTACGGCGCTTGCGCCGCTCTAGATCAGGTCGCGGCCGGCGGTTTCTGCGCGGACATCGCCTTCAACGCTTCGAGGACTTGCGTCTCCTCCGGCGTGAGATCGGTCGGCGGGCAGCGCGGGTCGGTCTTCTGGATCGCCTTGATCATCACCGGCGTCAGCGGAATCGGGTCGCAACCGTGGCCGGTCTCGCAGATGAGGTCCCATTCCGGCCG
>DASRZO010000557.1:0-2594 GCA_035686405.1 Pseudomonadales bacterium
GGCGGTCACGTTCGGTAAGCGGTTGCCGGCGATTCGCGCCGGTTCGACACGGGTCGCAACCACGCGGCCGGTCGAACCGACGACGCGCGACAGGATCTCGGTGAAGTAACCGCCGCCGGCGACGAACTCGAACACCACGTCGCCGGGTTTCGCGCCGTAGAACGCGAGCGTCTCGGCGGGCTTGCGGTCGGCGTCACGCGCGACGTCGGCCGGCGGCCGCGCCGGGTCGGCGACCGCCGCGGCGATCGGCGCTGGAATCGCGGCGGCCGCGTTGTCGGACGTCGCAGTGGCGGCCGCGGTGGGCGTTGCAACCGGCGGCGTCGTGGCTGCCGGCGCAGCGGGTTTGCCGCACGCGGCGATCGTCACGAGGCTCACGAAGAATGCGAGTCGAACGAAACGGAGTCCGGTCACGTCTGTCTCCCCAACGATGCGACGCAGTGGCGCGTACTATGCAACGAGAGCGACGGTGCGCGCGAGCATTTGCGCAACGGGCGTCGGTGCAGCCCGACGTGAAAGGCGCGCTTCGATTCGCGCGGACCGCGGTAGACGATGCGAAGTGTGAGCGTGCCGACAACCGTCGCAGCGACAGCCTCGCGACTTCGAATCCGCGTCAGCCGCCCGATTTCAGCGGCAACAGAATGTTCGAGCCGGCGCCGACGACCTGCGGCGCGACGCCGTTCCATTTCTCGACCATCTTCAGGTCGACGAGCTTCGGCGCCTTCTCGAGCGCCTCACCCTGGATCCGGATCGACTCGGCGTCGGCTTTCGCCTTGATGATCAGGGTCTCTGCGTCGGTCTGCGCCTGCTGCATGCGGAAGACCGCCTTCTCGGCTTCCTGCTGCTGGACCATCTTCGCTTCGATCGCCTGTTCGAGTTCTTTCGAGAGCTTCACGTCCTCGATGACCAGGTCTTCGATGACCAGGATGTCGCCGACCTTGGCGCGCGACGCGGTGAGCGCGGCGGCCTTGATCTGTTCGCGCGTCTTCACGATGTCGGCGGCGGACTTCATCGCCGTGACCTCTTTCGTGGCTTCTTGCACGCGCGGCAGGATCAGTTTCTCGAACGGATTGCCGGCGTAGTCGCGCAACACGCGTACGACGGAGGTTTCCGGAATCCGGTACAAGACCTTCAGTTGAACGTTGATTTGTTGAAGGTCCGACGAAAAGCACTCGGCGCTGACCTCGCGCGTGTCCTGCTGGACGTTGACGCGACGGATCGTCGTGACGAACGGCATACGGAAACCGAAGCCGGGCGGCACGAAGTCGTCGGACATGCTGCCGAGGGTGATCTTCACGCCGCGCTCGCCGGGTTCGACGACGTAGAACGACGCCGGGGTCGCGAGCGCCAGGATTAGCACGACGATGACGATCGGGGTCAGGCGCTGCAGCATCGTTCGATCAATCAGCGATCACTGTCGATACATGGTCGATTCGATCAGTCCCAGGTCAACGCACCACCTGTTTGATATTCGGTGACCCGGGTTTCGAAGAAGTTCTTCTCCTTCTTCAAATCCATGATCTCCGACATCCACGGGAACGGGTTCTTCACGCCGGGGAATTGTTCCGGCAGACCGATCTGCGCGAGGCGACGGTTCGCGATGAACTGCAGGTACTCGGCCATCATGTTGGCGTTCATGCCGACGACGCCGCGCGGCATCGAGTCGCGCGCGTATTCGATCTCGAGCTGCGTGCCTTCGAGGATCATCTGCGATGCGCGGTTGCGCACGTCGTCGTCCCACAACTGCGGGTTCTCGAACTTGATCTGGTTGATGACGTCGATACCGAAGTTCACGTGCATCGACTCGTCGCGCAGGATGTATTGGAACTGCTCGGACGTACCGGTCATCTTGTTGCGGCGGCCCATCGACAAGATCTGCGTGAAGCCGCAGTAGAAGAAGATGCCTTCGAGCACGCAGTAGTACGCGATGAGGTTCTTCAGGAGATCTTTGTCGGCGTCGATCGTGCCGGTCGTGAACGTCGGATCGGACAACTCGCGCGTGTACTTCAGCGCCCACGACGCCTTGCGCGCGACCGCCGGCTCCTCGTGGTACATGTTGAAGATCTCGCCTTCGTCCATGCCGAGCGACTCGATCACGTATTGATATGCGTGCGTGTGGATCGCTTCTTCGAACGCTTGGCGCAATAGGTACTGGCGGCATTCCGGGTTCGTGATCAGCCGGTAGATCGCCAGCACCAGGTTGTTCGCGACCAGCGAATCGGCGGTCGAGAAGAAGCCGAGGCTGCGTTTGACGATGCGGCGTTCGTCATCGGACAAGCCGCCTTCGGTTTTCCACAACGCGATGTCCGCCGTCATGTTGATCTCTTGCGGCATCCAGTGGTTCGCGCAGCCGTCGAGATATTTCTGCCACGCCCAGTCGTATTTGAACGGCACCAGCTGATTGAGGTCGGCGCGGCAGTTGATCATGCGCTTCTGGTCGACGGTTACGCGCTCCAACGAGCCTTCAGTGGCGCGAAACTCGGCCTTCGCATCGAGCGCCGCGACGGCGGCTTGCGCGCGTTGCAAGTTCGAACCGGCGTTTGCGGCGGCGGGCTTCGGCGGCAGTTCCACTTCGGCGACTTTCGCCGCGTGCGACG
>DASRZO010000558.1:0-3968 GCA_035686405.1 Pseudomonadales bacterium
AATGCTTCGCGACGATCGCGATCATCGACGTGCCGATCTTGTTGATCACGTCGCCGTTGCGCGCGACGCGGTCCGCGCCGACGATGACGAGATCGATGTCCCCTTGCGCCATCAAGTGCGCGACCATCGAGTCGCCGATGAGCGTCACGTCGATGCCGGCCCGCTCGAGTTCCCACGCCGTCAAGCGGCTGCCCTGCATTAGCGGTCGCGTCTCGCCGGCATAGACGCGGAAGTGCACGCCGGCGGCGTGTGCGAGATACATCGGCGCCGTCGCCGTGCCGAGTTCGGAAACCGCGAGCGCGCCGGCGTTGCAATGCGTGAGCACGCCGCACCCTGCGGTGATCAGCGGCGCGCCGGCCGCACCGATGGCGCGGCACATGCGGCGATCCTCGGCGTGGATCGCCTCGGCTTCGGCCTTGATCGCGGCATAGCGCTCGGCGCCATTACCGGAACGTTGGGTCGCCGTCACGCGGTCGATCGCCCAGCGCAGGTTCACCGCGGTCGGGCGCGCGTGGCGCAGCAAGTCCGCCGCCGCGTCGAGCGCGTGCGCGAACCGTTCGCCGCTGGAATTGCGGTACGGCTGCATCGCGACGACCAGTCCGTACGCGGCGGCGATGCCGATCGCCGGCGCGCCGCGCACCTTCAGCGCGCGAATCGCCGACTCCACCGATTCCGCCGAGGTCTGCACCTCGTACGTCGCGTGCTGCGGCAGCTGCGTCTGATCGAGCAACTCGAGGCGCTCGTCGTGCCAGCGGATCGATGGCGGAACGTGGCGACTCATCGCGATGCTCGCGCCAGCGCAGCGGCGTGCGTGCGCACCAGCAATGCGCCCGCGTCGTCGGCCGTGGTACCGCACGCGAAGACGCCGTCTGTGTGGCCGAGCGTCGCGAACAGCAACGGCCGAGCGGGTTCGCGCGCGAGCAACGCCTCGACCGCGAGCGCCATCGCGCGCGAGCCGTATTCGACGTCCGGCGGCGTCGTCGCGAGGCCCAGGCATGCGGCCGCGCGCCAAATCGCCGGCGCGTGCGCGTGCATGATCCACGCGACTGCGGGGTCGGCGGCGTACACCATCCCGTGCGTGATGCTTTCCGACGACGGCGCTCGGTCGCCGACCGCGTCGACCTCGAACTGATCGACGTCGCAGCGGTCGATCCGGACGAGATCCGTGACGCGCAACCTCGGCGCGCCGCTCGTCTGACTCGCCGTGACGTAAAAGCGCGTCGGATCGTGCGGATCGCGCACGCTCAAGTTGCCGTAGCCGTAGCCGTCGTAGCGGCGGGCATGCCGGCCGATCAGCTGCAGCCGCTTGAGGATCTGCCGCCACGCGCGCACGCGCGCGAACGCGTCGCGCGCGAGACGATCGCGATCCCCGGGCGGCGCCAACCGATAGCGAAATCGAATCGCGCCTTCGGCCGCCGGTGTCGAGTGTGCAGGCGTGGTCATCGAGTCGCGAGATTACCGCGCGCGGCGGCGACGAACGAGCCGAATGCAGCGAAACCACGGGTGAAACTTGTGCGGCGCTTGCCTAGACTCGGACCCCCGTCACGGCGAATAGAGGGGCAGACCATGGCCGACAAACAGACGAAAACGGAATCGACGAACGCGTGGCCGAACTTCGACGTCGGCGAAATGCTGAAGCAGGTCCAGATACCCGGCGTCGACGTCGGCAAGCTGATCGAGAGCCAGCGCGACAACATCAAAGCGTTGCAGGAAGCGAATCAGACGGCGGTGCAGGGTTGGCAGAACTTGATGACTCGGCAAACCGAGCAAATGCGCGAAGCGCTCGAGACGTGGCAGACGGCCGTCAGCGACACGTTGAAGTCCCCGCCGGCGGAGATGGCGCAGAAGCAGATCGAACACGGCCAGAAGGCGTTCGAGAAGGCGCTCTCGAACATGCGCGAACTCGCCGAGATGGCGATCAAATCGCAAACGGAAGCCGCCGAAGTGATCCGCAAGCGCTTCGAAGCGGGCCTGCGCGACATCCAAAACCGCTGATGGGTTGCGGATGAGGGTCGTCAAAGCAGCCGGCGCGCTCGGCGCGTTCGTGCACGGCGTCGACGTCGCCGCCGCGATCGACTCGGACGATCTCTTCGGGGCGATCCGCGCCGCGTTGCTCGAACATCAGGTGCTCTTCTTTCGCGACCAAGCCATCACGCCGCTCGAGCAACGCGCGTTCGCGCTGCGGTTCGGGCCGATCGAACCGCATCCGGCGTACGACGTGGTCGCCGGCACGACCGACGTGCAGATTCTGGAGAGCACGCCGGCGAAGCCGTCGAAGATCGAGATGTGGCACACCGACATGACGTTCCGGCCGGCGCCGCCGATGCTGACGATGCTGCACGGCAAAGTGATTCCGCCGTACGGCGGCGACACGCTGTTCGCGAGCATGACCGCCGCCTACGACGCGCTGTCGGCGCCGCTGCGGGAATTGCTCGACGGCCTCACCGCGACGCACGACTTCGCGCACGGTTTTCAGGAGAGTCTCGCGGAACCCGGCGGTCGCGAACGGCTCGCGCCGGCGCTGGCGGCAAATCCGCCGGTGAAGCATCCGGTGATTCGCACGCATCCGGAGACTCGGCGCAAAGCGATCTACGTCAATTCGCTGTTCACGACGCGCATCGACGAACTGAAGCGCGCCGAGAGCGACGCGTTGCTCGCGCTGTTGTTCGAGCACCTCACCAACGACGAGTTCACGGTGCGCCTCAATTGGGCGCCGGAGACGCTCGTGATGTGGGACAACCGGTCGACGCAGCACAAGCCGGTGAACGATTTCTTCCCGCAGCATCGTAAGATGCACCGCATCACCGTCGCCGGCGACGCGCCGTGCTGATTGCGCCGATGCAGGGTGCGCTCGGCGCCGACGTGACCGACGTCGACGTCACGGCGCTCGACGCCGCCGGGCTCCGCGAATTGCGCGACGCGCTGTTGCGTTTCCACGTCGTCGCCATTCGCGGCCAACGGCTCGATCCGGCCGCGCTGTCGGCGTTCGCAGCGCGGCTCGGCGAGCGCGAGACGTATCCGTTCGCGCAGTCGTTGCCGGAAGATCCATACGTCGTGCCGATCGTCAAAGAGCCGGAGGACGCGTCGGTGTTCGGCGGGATCTGGCACACCGATTCGAGCTATCTCACGCGGCCGCCGAGCCTGACGCTGCTGTACGCCGTCACGATTCCGCCGAGCGGCGGCGACACGTTGTTCGCGAACATGCACGCGGCGTATCGCGCGCTGCCGGACTCGACGCGGACGGCCATCGACGGCCTACGAGCGCAGTACACCGCGTCGCTCGTCCACTCCGACGACGGCGAACAGGCCGACGTCGCCGGCGCGAACCGCAACCGCCGCGAAGCCGGAGCCACCGTCACCGACGCGGTTCATCCGGTCGTCCGCACGCATCCCGACAGCGGTGCGAAGGCGCTGTACGTGAGCCTCGCGCATACGCGCTGTTTCGTGGGTCGCACGCGCGAACAGAGCTTGCCGCTCTTGACCGAACTCGCCGAGCACGCGATACGCGACGAGTTCTGCACGCGTTTGCGCTGGCGCGCCGGCACGCTCGCGATCTGGGACAACCGCTCGGTGCAGCACTACCCGCTGAACGATTACCCCGGCCATCGCCGCGTGATGCACCGGGTGATCTTGAAGGGCGAAGTCCCGGCCTGAGGGCAGTACCCGGCCGCACGATTCCCGTCGATCGCGAACTCCATTCGTCGGGCGCGGCGCGACTCGAACGGGCGAGTTCGACGAATGCACGCTGCAGCATCGCGCCGCGTTCGGCGCTACCATCGCCCGCTTTCGACTCGAGGGGAGAGTCTCCGTGTTTCGCCGAATCATTGCCGTCGTCGCTCTGGCGTTGGCACCGTGGTCTGCAATTGCCGCGGACGTTGCCGGTACCTGGAATCTCACCGTGAAGACGTCGGCCGGCACCGGTACGCCGACGCTGGTGCTGCAGCAAGACGGCGACAAGCTGACCGGTA
>DASRZO010000559.1:0-3068 GCA_035686405.1 Pseudomonadales bacterium
TACGCGCCCTTGACCGAACGCGACATCGGCGGAGACATCGTCGGCTCGCCGAGCCGCGCGCGAATGTCCGCAGCGAGCGAGTTCATGAAGTCTTTGTAGATTTCGATGCGCAACGCGCTCGCGCGCTGGCCGTCGAGCCACGCACGCGCTTCGAAGCGCGTCTTCGCGGCGAGCGTGATTTCGCGAAAACGGGTTCGATAGGCGCGAAAACTCGCGAGGATGAGGGCGGCGACGTCTGCCGCGTCGACGTGCGGCGTCGGCGCGTTCATTGGCTGAGTTGGGTGACCGAGCCCGCCAGCATCAACATCATCACGATGAAGCCGATCACGACGACGTACGGCAACTGCGCGTTGACGCCGCCGCGCGCCTCGAGCGCGCGCTCCTGCGCGTCGATTTGACCGGGAAACTCGGTGCGCGCGCGGGCGATCTGCTCTCGCGACCAGCGATAGTAGAGGCCGTTGGCGTTCAACGGCAGCCACACGAATGCGAAGGCGACGGCGCCGAACCACGCGAGCGGCTTGCCGGTACCGGGCAACACGGTGTCGATCAGCGCCGCGACGATGGCCATCAAATACGGCGCCACGAAGACGATGACCGCGAGGCGGTACTGCTTGCGATAGAGGAGCCAGAAGAGGCCGATGACGAACACCGGCCAATGCCACGAAATCGGCGCGTACCCGCGACTGTCCGCGCGTCGAAAGTAGCTGAGATAGAACTCCTGATTGGGTTCGCCGATGACAGCGCGGTAGAGATTGTCCGACGGTGTGTCAGCCTGGGTCACGACCCTCTCGGAATCTCATTGAACGGTACGTTCTTGTCGACGCGAATGTCGGCCGGTAGCCCCAACACGCGCTCCGCGATGATATTGCGCAGGATCTCGTCGGTGCCACCGGCGATCCGATAGCCGGGTGCGCCCATGAAGTTCTGTTGGAACGCGAGATCGGCCGGAACGCGCGACGGATCCATCATGATGCCGCCCATGTCCATGAGGTCCATGCCGAACGAGCCGATGTCCTGTTGCTTCTTCGCGCTGACGACCTTCGTGATCGAATTTTCGGGGCCCGGCGTCGCGCCCCGCGACAACGCGCTGATGACGCGATAGTTGGTGTAGCGCAACCCGCTCGACTGGCAATACCAGTCCGCGAGCTTCTCGCGGACTGCCTGATTGCGGATCGCCGGCGCGCCGTCGATCTTCACTTCGTGCGCGAGCGACAGCGCTTCGTCGAAGTCCGCGCCGCCGGCATTGCCGACCGCGAGGCGTTCATTCATCAGCGTCGTGATCGACACCTGCCAACCTTGGCCGACGGCGCCGAGGCGCTGCGCGTCGGGGATGCGCACGTCCGTGAAATAGACCTCGTTGAAGTTCGAGTCGCCGGAGATCTGCTTGATCGGCTTCACCGTTACGCCGGTCGAGCGCATGTTCAAGAAAAAGAACGTGAGCCCTTTGTGCTTCGCAACGGTCGGATCCGAGCGCGTCACTAAAATGCCCCAGTCGGAGTAGTGGGCGCCGGACGTCCAGATCTTCTGACCGTTGACGACCCATTCGTCGCCGACGCGTTCCGCCTTCGTGCGCAGGGCCGCGAGGTCCGAACCGCCCGCCGGCTCGCTGAAGAGCTGACACCAGATGTGCTCGCCGGACGCCATCCGCGGCAGCATCTCGCGCTTTTGCTGTTCCGACGCATACGCCATCATCGTCGGCCCGCACATGCCGAGGCCGATCGCGAACGGCGCGGTCGGCACGTCGTAGCGGGCCTCTTCTTGGTTCCAGATGATCTGTTGCATCGGCGTCGCGTTGCGGCCGCCGTATTCCTTCGGCCAGGCGAGGCAGGCCCAGCCGTTTTCGTACTTGAGCTTTTGCCACGCCTTGGCGCGGGCGAGGTAGTCGGCTTCGCTCTCGTCGCGCGGCTCGGACTCGTTCTTCAGCTGCGCGTGGGCGTTGAGGAAGTCGCGGGCCTCGGCGCGAAAGAGACTTTCTTCGTGGGTGTCGTTGAAATCCATCGATCGTGTCCTCCGTTCGCTCAGGCCGCTGCTTCGATCGCGGAGATCAGCCGGTCTTTCCAGCGCGGCAGGCTGCCGAGGTTCACCGACAGCAGCTTCGCACGGCGGTAGTAGAGGTGGCAGTCGAACTCCCACGTGAAGCCCATGCCGCCGTGGGTTTGGATGTTCTCCTTCGACGACTCGTGGAACGCCTCGGTCGCGCTGACACGGGCGGTCGCGGCGGCGATCGGCAACTCGTCGGCGTCCGTCGACAGCGCCCACGCGCCGTAATAGCAGTTCGAGTGCGCGAGCGTGTTCGCGATGTACATATCGGCAAGCTTGTGTTTGATCGCTTGGAACGATGCGATCGGGCGGCCGAACGCGAACCGGCCGAGGGCGTAGTTCTTCGCCATGTTGAGCGCGGCTTGCGCGCCGCCGACTTGTTCGAACGAGAAGAGGACCGCCGCGCGGTCGAATAGACGTTCCGTCTGCGGCCAGCCCTTGCCGGTCTTGCCGAGCAGTTCGCCCGGCGCGTCCGAGAATTTGATCGATGCGTGCGAGCGGGTCGGATCGAGGGTCGGCACGACTTCGCGCTTCACGCCCGCGCCGTTCAAATCGACGATGTACATCGACGCGTGCTTCTTGTCTTCCTTCGCGAGCACGATCGCGAAGTCGGCGATGTCGCCATCCGGCACCGGCACCTTGGTGCCCTTGATCGCGCCTTTCTTCGAGCGGGTCTTCAAGCTGCGGGCCGGTTCGCCGGCGCCTTCGGCGATCGCGAAGGTTCCGATCCATTCACCGGAGGCGAGCTTCGGCAGGTATCGGGCGCGTTGCTTGGCGTTGCCGAAGAGCATCAACGCTTCGGTCGCGAGATACACGCTCGACGAGAACGGGGTCGGTGCGAGGCTGCGGCCGAGTTCTTCGGCCAAGACGCACAGTTCGAGGTAGCCGAGGCCGAGGCCGCCGTACTCTTCCGGGATCGATGTCGCGGTCCAGCCGAGGTCGATCATGCCGCGCCAGAGGGGTGCGTCGTACGACTCGGCGCCGTCGAGCACGCGGCGTACCGCGGTCAGCGGACACTTGTCGGCGAG
>DASRZO010000560.1:0-11442 GCA_035686405.1 Pseudomonadales bacterium
TTAAGGGCTGCGTGATCACGCGCGGCGGCGACGTCGTCAACGAGACGATCAAGAAGATCTTGTAGTGTCGCGGCTCGGCCCGAGCGCGGTTCGGGGTTCCGGAGGCGAGCGTCCAGCGCGGATCGCGCGACGCGCGTCCGACGGCTCTTCCAACGAATCGCGCGCTCACCGACATACGGGATGCACGCCTCGAGGTGTGTGCCGCCCGCCGCCAGCATCGGAGTTCCGCTAGAAGGGTTCATTTCGTGCGTATCCACATCGTCGACGTCTTTGCCGAAAAACGTTTCGCCGGGAATCAACTCGCCGTCGTGCGCGACTGTGCAGCGCTGTCGGACGAAACGATGCAGACGATCGCGCGCGAGATGAACTTCTCCGAGACGACGTTCGTTCTGGAAGAAACCGAGTCGCGCGCGAAGGTGCGCATCTTCACGCCGGGTCGCGAACTGCCGTTTGCCGGCCACCCGACGATCGGTACCGCGTGGGTGCTCGGACATCGGCGGCCGAAGTACACGCTCGAACTCCAGGCGGGAAACGTCGACGTGACATTCGACGGTGCGGGAGGCGTCGCGTGGATGACGCCGCCGACGCCGGTGCTCGGTAATCGTTTTCCGAACGATCGCGCGGCGAAGATGCTCGCCTTGCAGCCGGCGGACCTTTCGCCCGAGTTGCCCGCGCAATTCGTCGCGATCGGCCCCGAGTTTCTATTCGTCGGCGTGCGCGATCTCGCGGCCGTGCAGCGCGCGAAGCTCGATGAGCCGTATTTCCGTCAGTGCATGGGCGAGGGCTTGCCGTTCCACGCGGTGTTCGTGTTCGCACCGCAGGCGTACTCGCGCGACGCGCATTACGCCGCGCGACTCTTTTTCGACGCCGCCGGCGTGCGCGAAGACCCGGCGACCGGCAGCGCGAACAGCGGCTTTGCGGCGTATCTGCACGCGCATCTGCAAAGACCGGTCGACGTCATCGTCGAACAGGGCTTCGAGATTCAGCGGCCGTCGCGCTTGTATCTGCAGGCGGACGGCAAGGTACTGCGCGTGGGCGGGCGAGTGCAGGCGGTGGTCGAAGGCACGCTGTAGCGGTCGTCGAGGCCGCCCGCGAAGCGTTTCGCGGCGGTCGCCGGCTCAGGCGATCCCGAGGCGTTGCATTTGCTCCGCCGGCGCTTCGATCGCCGTGAGCGCGACCCGCAACAACTCGATCATGTCCGCCTCGTCGCGCGAGCCGACGCGGTTCTCGAGCTCTTGCGGATCGTTGTCGAGCCGATAGCAGTGGTGCTCGCCGGTGCGCGTACCGAGCGACCAATACGGCAACGGATCCCCCGGGCGGAACGGTTGGCGAATGACCGGCACGTCGGAGCCGGGCATGAAGTCGAGCCGCGCCGACCGGTTCGGCTTCGGTAGTTTCAGATCGGGCATCGCGTGTACCGGCATCGTCGACCAGCGGTTCGACCACATCGACAGCGGTAGATTGTCGGCGTTGACCGGCGCGCGCGCGTATTTGCGGTCGCCGTCGATCACGTGCACCCAACGACCGAACACGCCCGCGAGCGCCCAATCGCGAATCGAACTCGCGGTGTCGCGCACCAACGGCGCCATCGAGCGGCCGTGGGTGCGGTGTTCCGACGTCACGCCGAACACGTCGGCGATCGTCGCGTGGATGTCGACGTTCGTCGTCAGCGCCGACACACGCCGACGTTCGACGCCGGGCCACGCGATGAAGAGCGGCGTGTGGCCGAGCGGTTCGTAGTGCGGTACGCCGGGTTTACCGAAGATGTCCTTCTCGCCGAGATAGTGGCCGTGATCGGTGCACACGACGACGGCCGTGTCGGCCCACAGGTTTTTCTCGTCGACGACGTCGAGCAGCTTGCCGAACCAGTGGTCGATCATGCTGAGCTTCGCGCCGTAGTTCGCGCGGATGTGGCGCGCCTCGCGTTCGCTGATCACGCCGCGCGCGACGGCGCCGACCGCGTACGGCGGCCAGATGATCACGTCGCCGCGCCAACTCGGGTCGTAACGGTTCGCCCACGGCGCCGGCGTATCGAACGGTTCGTGCGGATCGAATTCGTCGACGAAGAGCAGGAACCGCTCGTGCGAGCCCGCGTTGTCGCGCAGCCATTGCGCCGCGGTCGACATCGTGCGCGGCCCGGGGAAATCCAATTCGTTGCGGAACCACGTTCGGCTCACGTCGTATGGTGCGCCGCGGCCCTTCGCCGGCGGCAGCGTCGGCGCGCCGATCGCCGACGGATCCGGCCGCGTCTTCCACGGATCGCCTTCGTGACCGCGCAAGTATTCCCACGCGCGAAACTCGGTGTGGTAGTTCTCGCCACCGGTTTCGAAGAGGTGCGGGTGATCGGACACGAGCATGGTCGTCACGCCTGCGCGCCGCAGCGGCTGGGTGATCGGCTCTTCCCACAACTCGATCGAGCCCCACGGCTTCCACGGAAAATCGAGCGCGCCGCACAACACGTCGTGGCGCGCCGGCATGCACGGCAGCGACCCGACGAAGTGTTTGTCGAACTGCACGGCCCGGCGCGCGAAGCGATCGAGGTTCGGCGTTTCGAATTCGGTACCGCCGTAACTCGACAACATGTGTCGGTTCAAGCTGTCGAGCAGCACGACTATCACGTTCTTCGGCATGACGTTTTTCGGCGTGACATTCTTCGGCATGGCGGACATTCGGGTGCTCCGAACTTCGGATCCCGCCATATTAGGCAAATGCGCGCGCGTTGACGTCGCCGATGCGTTCGCGGTCGAAACGCCTCGGCGACGCCTTTCGACAAAACGTACGAATGTCACCGGCGAACGAGCGGCAGTGCATCGGCCCACCTGGCACCGCGGCGCGTTTTGACTTTCGCGGCGATTCTCTCAATAGTTCGGCGTCACTCGGGGAGACGCTTTTTTGCACACGGTCGAACGTCACATCTACGGCGTCGGTTATCGCGAGACCGCGGCGTTCAAGGACACGTACGGCGGTGAACCGGGCCACGTCTTCATCGAATGCCTGCGCATCCTGCCGGCGAACGTGCAGTCGGATACCGTGCTCGTGTTCAGCCATCCGATCGGCGGCGGTGCGTTCTTGCCGGCGATCACGCAACTCGCGCGCGCGGGCCACCACGTGCTCTTCGTCAACACGCGTTATCGCGGCAACGACAGCGCGCTGATCATGGAGAAATGTCTGCTCGATCTCGGCGCCGGCATCAAGGACGCGAAAGAACGCTTCGGTTATTCGAAGGTCGTGCTCGGCGGTTGGTCCGGCGGGGGTTCGCTGGCGCTCTTCTATCAGGAGCAGGCCGAGCGTACGACGATCGATCGCACGCCGGCCGGCGACCACGTCGATCTCGCCGGCGCGAAACTCGTTCCGGGCGATGGAATCATGTTGATGGCGGCGCACGTCAGCCGTTCGGTGACGCTGACGGAATGGATGGACGCGTCGATCGTCGACGAACTCGATCCGACGAAGCGCAATCGCGAATTCGACTTGTACGATCCGAAGAACCCGCACCAACCGCCGTACGATGGCGCGTACGTCGAGCGGTATCGCGCGGCGCAGCTGGCGCGCAACCGCAAGATCACCGATTGGGTGAAGACCGAGCTCGCGGCCCGCATCCGCGCCGACGGTCCCGGCGCCGAACGCGGCTTCGTCGTGCACGGCACGATGGCGGATCCGCGCTGGCTCGATCCGGCGATCGATCCGAACGATCGCGAACCGGGCACGTGCTACCTCGGCGATCCGCGCAGCGTGAACATGGGGCCGGTCGGTCTCGCGCGCTTCTGCACGCTACGCAGCTGGTTGTCGCAGTGGAGCTTCGACGAATCGCGCGCGAACGGCGTCGCGAACGCGAAGAACGTGTCGTGCCCCGTGCTCGTGATCGGCAACACGGCCGACAACGCGTGCACGCCGAGCCACACCTATCGCCTCTTTGAATCCGTCGGGCACGGGAACAAGGAGTTGCGCGAGATCAAAGGCGCGACGCACTACTACGCCGGTCAACCGAAGCACTGCGCCGAAGCGATCGACGTGTGTACCGAATGGCTCGCGCGCAAGGGTTTCGGGAGCGGAGGGACATGAGCGACGAGAAAGTCCGCGGCGCACCGTTCACGATCGGCAGCTTTCTATGGCGGCTGCTGTTCGCGCTGATCGTGGTCTTGGTGACATACAACCCGACGCCGTATTCGTACCTGCAGTGGCTGTGGTCGTCGAAGGGCAGTCACACGCTGGGGCCGGAACACGCGGTCGCTGGCATCGCATTGGTCGGCGGTTGGCTGATCGTGTTGACGGCGACCCACCGAGCGCTCGGCGCGCTCGGTCTGATCGTCGTCGCCGCGTTTCTCGGTGCGCTGGTGTGGTGGATGATCGACGCCGGTTGGCTCGCGGGAACGTCACTCGGCGTGATTCGGTGGGTATCGCTCGTCTGCCTCGCGATCCTGCTCGCAGTCGGGATGTCGTGGGCGTTCATCTGGCGGCGGATCACCGGCCAATACGAAGTCGACGACGTCAATCACTGACCTTCGACCGACATACTCCTTCTTCGAACTTGCGAACGATTGGGACGCGCGGGTGCGACTGCGGTGACCGGCGAATCGCCTGAACTCAGCGGCACATCACCGAACCGCCGCACACCGTGAGCGCTTGCCCGGTGACGTAGCTCGACGCATCCGACGCGAGAAACACCGCGGCACCGGCGACTTCGTGCGCTTCGCCGATGCGCCGCAGCGGCATCCGTTCGACGACGCGCCGCTCCGTCTCGGGGTTGTCCCACAGCGCCTTCGCGAAGTCGGTGCGGATGAGGCCGGGGCAGATCGCATTCACGCGGATGTTGTGCGGGCCGTATTCGAGCGCGAGGTTGCGCACCAGCGCCAAGTCGGCGGTCTTCGAGATGTTGTACGTGCCGAGCACTTCCGACGGACCGAATGCAGCGGTGCTCGACGTCACGATGATCGAACCTTTCTTCTTCTCGACCATGTCCGGCAACACCATGTGCGCGAGCCAGTGATTCGACTTCACGTTCGTGGCCATGATCTTGTCGAAGGCCGAGTCCGGAATGTCCGACGACGGACCGTAGAACGGATTCACGCCGGCGTTGCAGATCAGGATGTCGATGCTGCCGAAGCGATCGTGCGTTTCGTCGACGAGCGCCTGCAGTTGATCTTTGTAGCCGATGTTGCACGCGATCGCCGTGGCGTGGCCGGGACCGACTCGCGCATCGATCGCGTCGCATGCAGCCTGACATTGGTCGAGCTTGCGGCTCGAGATCACCACCTTCGCGCCGTGATCGGCGAGCGCGTTCGCCATCGCGAGGCCCATCCCCTTAGAGGCGCCGGTGAGCACCGCAACGCGATCGGTCAGATCGAAGAGCCCCATGATTTCTCCCGTGAAATCGTGTTCTGTTAGATTCGCGCGATGGTAGCAGGGGAGTTCGAACGTTGGGGAGTCAGCCGAAGTCGGACGCATCCGACACGGAGATCGAAGTCGGCGGCAGCTATGCGCGCTACGTCCTGTTCGTGCTCGTCCTGGTCTTCGTTTTCAATTTCATCGACCACCAAGTGCTGTCGATTCTCGCCGAAGAGATCAAACACGACCTCGGCATCAGCGACGCGCAGATCGGCTTCTTGTACGGCACGGCATTCGCCGTGTTTTACGCGGTGTTCGGCATTCCGCTCGGCAAACTCGCCGACGTGTGGGTGCGCACGCGGCTGATCTCGGTCGGCCTCGCGTTCTGGAGTTTGATGACGGCGCTGTCAGGTACCGCGCGCAGTCTCGGCACGTTGGCCGCGTGCCGGTTCGGCGTCGGTGTCGGCGAAGCAAGCGCATCGCCGGCTGCGTTCTCGTTGTTGTCGGACTATTTTCCGCCGCGATTGCGCGCAACGGCACTCGCGATCTATTCGAGCGGCGTGTACATCGGCGCCGGTATCGGCGTGTTCCTCGGCGGCGTGATCGTCGATGCGTGGCGCGCGGCGTACCCGGACCCGACACTCGCACCGTTCGCGCTGAAGCCGTGGCAAGCGGCGTTCTTCGCCGTCGGTCTGCCGGGACTGTTGATGGCGGTGTGGGTGTCGACGCTGCGCGAGCCGCGGCGCGGTATGAGCGAGGGATTGCCCGAGACGGCACCGGAACCGCATCCGTTCCGAGCTGCTGCGCGCGAACTGTTCGCGGTCTTGCCGCCGTTCACGCTATGGGTCGCGGCGCGTCGCGGCGGCCGGGCGTTGCTCACCAACTGCGCAATGGCGCTCGCGATCGCCGCGATCGTGGTCGTGTTGATCGAACTCGTCGGCACGCCGACGCAATGGATCGCGCTCGGCATCGGCGCATACGCGGCACTGTCGTGGACGCAGAACCTCGTCGCGCAGGATCCAGTCGCGTTCGCGATGATCTTCCGCTGCGCCACGCTGCGGCGTGTCGCCATCGGTTTTCCGTTGATCGCGTTCGTGACGTACGGCGTCGGCTTCTGGGCGCCGCCGTTCATGTTGCGTGTGCACGGCGTTGCGACGTCGACGGCCGGCACGATCCTCGGCGTCTCCGCGGCGGTCGGCGGACTGCTCGGCGTCAGCTTCGGCGGTTGGTTGTCGGACCGGTTGCGCGGCGTTTCGATCAACGCGCGTCTGTGGGTCGGGATCGGGGCGCCGGTCTTGGCGTTGCCGATCGGGATCGTGTTCGTGACGACCGACGACGTCGTCGTCGCGTACGTCGCGAGTTTTCTGTTCAGCGTGGTGTCGCCGATGTGGCTCGGTCCGGGCGCCGGTACGGTGAACGACCTCGTCATGCCGCGCATGCGCGCGATGGCGTCGGCGTTCTACTTGTTGATGATCAGCTTCATCGGCCTCGCGCTCGGTCCGTATTCGATCGGACAGTTGAGCGATCGATTCGTGATGTCGGGAATGACGTCCGCCGAGGCGCTGCGTCACGCGATGCTGTGGGGACTCGGCGTGTTGGTGATCGCGGCGGTGGTGCTGGCGCTCGCGTTGCGGCATTTGCCGGCGGACGAGCGCAGCCGGCTCGAGCGGGCGCGCGCCGCCGGCGAAGCGGTGTGATGCTTCGGCACGAGAGGCCGTTACAGCTCGAGATGCAGGAGGTACGAGAACGACGGCACCGCGAGCGCGTCGCCGCGTCCCGCGAGATAGCGCGCGTTCGCGATTTCCGCCGCGCAGTGCTCGCGGATCTGCCAACCGCAGTCGCGTACCAAGCCTTCCATCGCAGACGGTGCGAGCAAGGTTCGTATCGGTTCGCTTTGAAAGGCGGTCGCGATGCGCGTGCCGGTCAAGAGCGCCTGCGCGCCGGCGTCCGCGAACGTCGCGCGCGACCAATAGTCGAGCACGAGTTCAGAACCGCGCGTGCACGCGGTCGCGAGTGCCGCCAGCGTCTCGCGGATCGTGCGTTCGCCGAGGTAGTAGGTCGTGCCGAGCCAGGCGACGAACGTCGGTTCCGTCGTCGAGAACGGCGTCGCAGCGAGCGCTTGGCCGAGCGTTTCGCGTTCGAAATCGATCGCGACGAACTCGAGATTCTCCGGCACCTCGCGCACCAACGAGCGTTTCCACTGCTGCGTCGCCGGATGGTCGATCTCGAAGATCGTGACGTCGCGGCGTTGCGCGCGCAGCGCGAACGTGTCGAGGCCGGCGGCGAGCACCAGGTATTGCGCGATGCCGCGACCGCGGGCCCGAGCGAGCGCGTCTTCGGCGTAGCGGGCGCGGACGACGATCTGTGCACGCATTCCCGCGAGCGCGCCGCGCCGCTGTCGATAGACCGACAACCACGGTCGCGGCAGATCGTCGAGGCGGCGCAAGAATCGGCGCGCGTAGGCCGGCAGCAGCGCTTCGACGGCGACGTCGTCGAACACGAGCGGCGGATCGTCGACGTGGCGGTGCATCGCGCGGAGGAACGCCGCGGCTTCGGCGGTGCGACTGCGTCGACCCGTTTGCATGGCCTCGGTCTCCGCAGCGGCCCTCGGTCGGGCCACTCAATGAAACTGTTGGTGTGCGAAGTCGGTTTCCAGACCGGCCGCGACGTACCGCTTTGGGACCGTCGCGCCGACGCGATTCGATCGCCCCGATAGCGTCACGTCACGCGCGAGACTAACACGCGCGCCACGGCGTTCCCGCCGCCTTGAGGCGGCCATCGAATCGTGCGAGAGTCTCGCTCCCTTGGGGAGGACACCGTGCAACAGACCGGCGAATATCGCATTGCAGCTGCGCGGGATGTGGTTTGGCGCGCACTCAACGATCCGCAGGTCCTCGCCCGGTGCATCGAAGGTTGTCAGAGCATGACGAAGGTCGCCGACGATGCGTTCACGACGTCGATCAAGGCGAAGGTCGGACCGGTCAGCGCGACCTTCGGCGCAGACCTGCAATTGACCAACGTCGATCCCCCGAACGGCTACACGTTGAACGCCAGCGTCAAGGGCGGCGCCGCCGGTTTCGGCAAAGGTGCTGCGCACGTGACGCTCGCCGACGCTGCGGGCGCGACGCTCTTGCGCTACGAAGTGGACGGCAACGTCGGCGGCAAGCTCGCGCAAATCGGCTCGCGGTTGATCGACGCCGCTGCGCGCAAGATGGCGGACGATTTTTTTCGAAAATTCGGCGAAGCAGTCGCGCCGGGCAGTATGGCGACGCCGGCTCCCGTCGCGCCCGTGGCGGCGAACGCGGACGGCTACGAAAGGACTGGACAGCGCATCGTGTGGATCATCGTGTTCGCGGTGTTGATCCTCGCAATCGTGTTGGCGATCTAGCGGTGTCGGATCGGCGGAGGAACTCACGCCACGACGCTCGGTTTTGAGAGTTTCGATAACTAGAACTTCGCGAAAGGGAGGGACGGCATGAACGTGTCGTTGACGGTGAACGGCGAAGCGCGCGTGGTCGACGTTTCGCCGAATACGTTGTTGGTCGAGCTGTTGCGCGGCCATCTCGGACTGACCGGCACCCACGTCGGTTGCGATACCAGCCAGTGCGGTGCGTGCACCGTGCACTTGAACGGCAACTCGGTGAAATCGTGCACGATGCTCGCGCTGCAAGCGGAAGGCGCGAGCATCACGACGATCGAAGGCATCGGCACCCCGGAGAAGCTGCACCCGATGCAAGCCGCGTTTCGCGAATGCCACGCGCTGCAGTGCGGCTTCTGCACGCCCGGCATGATCATGAGCGCGATCGACCTCGTGAAGAACTCGCCGACGCTCGACGAAGCGACCGTGCGACGAGGTCTCGAAGGCAACATCTGCCGCTGCACCGGCTACCACAACATCGTGCGCGCGGTGCTGACCGCCGCCGAACAGATGGGGAGCCGCGTGTCATGACTGCTACCGGCATCGGCGCATCGGTCAAACGTTTCGAAGACGTCCGCTTCATCACCGGTCGCGGTACGTACACCGACGACATTCAACAACCCGGCCAGGTCTATGCCGTTTTCTTGCGCTCGCCGTATGCGCGGGCGCGCATCGCGAGCGTCGACGCGAACGCCGCGAAAGACGTCGACGGCGTGCTGGCGGTATTGACCGGCCGCGAGATGGTGGCCGACGGTATCGGCGATCTGCCGTGCGGGTGGCTCGTCAAATCGAAAGACGGCTCCGACATGAAGCAGCCGCCGCATCCGCCGCTCGCCGCGGAGTTCGTCAACTACGTCGGCGAACCGTACGGCGTCGTCGTCGCGACGTCGCTCGCCGCCGCGCACGAAGGCGCCGACGCGGTGATGACCGAGTTCGAAGAGCTCGAAGCGGTCGTGTCGGTCGCCGACGCGATTCGCTCGACGCAGATCTACCCGAACGTGCCGGCGAACCGCAGCTACCAATGGGAGCTCGGCGACAAAGCGGCGACCGACGCCGCGTTCGCGAACGCCGCGCACGTGACGAAGCTCGACATCACCAACAACCGGCTGATCCCGAATGCGATCGAACCGCGCGCAGCGATCGGCGTGTACGACCGCGTCGCCGATTCGTACACGCTGTACACGACGAGCCAGAACCCGCACCTCGCGCGCCTGGTGTTGTCGGCGTTCGTGAAGATCGCGCCGGAACACAAGCTGCGGCTGATCGCGCCGGACGTCGGCGGCGGCTTCGGTTCGAAGATCTTCATCTATCCGGAAGAGGCGACCGTGGCGTGGGCGTCGCGCAAGCTGAACAAGCCGGTGAAGTGGACGGCCGAGCGTTCCGAATCGTTCCTCGCCGATGCGCACGGCCGCGACCACGTGACGCACGCGGAGCTCGCGCTCGACGCGCAAGGCAAATTCCTCGGTCTGCGCGTGAAGACGACGGCGAATCTCGGCGCGTATCTATCGACGTTCGCGTCGTCGGTGCCGACGTATCTATACGGCACGCTGCTCGCGGGCCAATACAAGACGCCGGCGATTCACGTCGAAGTCGACGGGGTCTTCACGAACACCGCGCCGGTCGATGCCTATCGCGGCGCCGGCCGCCCGGAAGCGACGTACGTCGTCGAACGCATCGTCGAGACGGCGGCGCGCGAGATGAAGATCGACCCGACGGAGCTACGCCGGCGCAACTTCATTCAACCGAAGGACTTTCCGTATCAGACGCCGGTCGCGCTCGTGTACGACACCGGCGACTACGACGCGAGCTTGGTGAAGGCGCTCGAGCACATCGACTACAAGGGCTATCCGGCGCGCAAAGCGGCGTCGGCCGCGCGCGGCAAGAAGCGCGGGATCGGTTTCTCGTGCTACATCGAAGCGTGCGGCCTCGCGCCGTCGCAGCTCGCCATCCAACTCGGTGCCGGCGTGGGGCTCTACGAGAGCGGCGAGATCCGCGTGAACCCGACCGGCTCGGTGCAGGTCTTCACCGGTTCGCACAGCCACGGCCAAGGCCACGAAACCACGTTCGCGCAGATCGTGTCCGACCGTTTCGGCATTCCGATCGAGAACGTGCAGATCGTGCACGGCGACACCGGCCGCATCGAGTTCGGGTTGGGCACGTACGGTTCGCGCTCGGTCGCGGTCGGCGGCTCGGCGCTGATCAAGGCGAGCGACAAGATCATCGCGAAGGGCAAGAAGATCGCGGCGCACATGCTGGAGTCGCAGCCGGAGAACATCGATTTCGAGACCGGCCTTTTCAAAGTGCGCGCGAGCAACCGGCAGCTGACGTTCGGCGAAGTCGCGTTCGCCGCGTACGTCCCCTCGAACTATCCGTTGGACCTCGAACCCGGCTTGTCCGAAAAGGCGTTCTACGATCCGCAGAACTTCACCTATCCGGCCGGCGCGCACATCGCCGAAGTCGAGATCGACCCGGACACCGGCGTCGTCGACGTCGTGAATTTCGTCGCGGTCGACGACTTCGGCAAGGTGATCAACCCGATGATCGTCGAAGGTCAGGTGCACGGCGGCATCGCCCAAGGCATCGGCCAAGCGCTGCTCGAGCACGGCGTGTACGACGAAACCGGCCAACTCGTCACCGGTTCGTTCATGGACTACTGCATGCCGCGCGCCGACGATTTGCCGAGCTTTGTCGTCGACACG
>DASRZO010000561.1:0-3005 GCA_035686405.1 Pseudomonadales bacterium
GCTGCAGCCGTTGCCGCCGGACGTCATCGGAGTGCCGGTTTCGTTCGACTATCGCGGGACCGTATTGGAAGCGCTGCGTTTGCATCCGAAAACGCGGCGCTTGTGGTTGATCGTCGGCGCGAATCCGGTCGACCGTCACGATCTGCCCCGGTTGCGGCAGATCGCCGACGAAGTGCGTGATCGCGTCGATGTCGAGATTCTCGACGGGCTGACGATCGAGGCCCTGCAGTCGCGGTTGCGCACGCTCGGTCCCAACGATCTCGTCTTCACGAGCGGCTTCTTCTCGGACGGCGCCGGGCGGCAGATGATCCCGCGCGAAGCCGCGCAGATCATCGCAAGCACGTCGCCTGCGCCGGTGTACGGTCCGTTCACGACGTTCATCGGTACCGGCATCGTCGGCGGCCGCATGCCGAGTTGGCGCACGGTCGGCGGCGACGCCGCGCATCTCGTGTCGCAGATCTTCGACGGTACCGATCCGGCACACGTCGACGTGCCGAAGGCGACCGCCTCGACGTTGCAGATCGATTGGCGCCAAGCGCGGCGATTCGGCATCACGGAAGAACAGTTGCCGCCCGACGCGAACGTGCTCTTCAAAGAGCCGACGTTCTGGGAGGCGTATGGCCGCTACGCCGTCGTCGCAGCGGTCGTGATGTTGCTGCAGGCCGTGCTGATTGCGTTGCTGCTGCACGAGCGGCGGCTGCAACGCCGCACCGCCGCCGCACTCGACATGAGTCAGCGCAACTTGACGCTCGCCGCGCAAACGGCGCGCTTGACGACATGGATCTGGGATACCAACCCCGTGTTCGACGAAGGTGTGGTCGAGCCCGGCGCAGTCGCCTTCGACGACGTGCTGTCGACGGTGCATCCCGCCGACCGCGAAGTGCTCGCGCGTGCGGTGCACGGCGTGGTCGGCCGTGGCAACGAGCTCGACATCGCGTACCGCGTCGTGAACGGCGAACAGGTGACGTGGATTGCCGCGCGCGGCAGGGCCGACGAAGCCAAGCGCACGCGCTTGCGCGGCGTCGCGCTCGACATCACCGCTCGGCGCAATGCCGAGTTGCAGGCCGAACAGGATCGCAACGCGCTGCGGCACATGACGCGGGTGTCGTTGCTCGGACAACTGTCGGCGTCGATCGCCCACGAATTGAATCAACCGCTCGCGGCGATCCTCGGCAACGCGGAGGCGGCGCGCACGATGTTGTCGCGCGCCAACGTCGATCAGGTCGAGTTGCGCGAGATCTGCGACGACATCATCGCGCAGGACAATCGCGCCGCCGCGGTGATTCGACGGCTCGGCGCGTTGTTCAAAGGCGGCGACCGAATCGATGCACCGCTCGAGATCAACGACCTCATCGTGGAGACCCTCGATCTCTTGCGCAGCGATCTGATGACGCGGCACGTGACGATCACGAAGGCGTTGTCGCCGGAGCTGCCCGCGGTGCTCGGCGACCGCGTGCAGCTGCAACAGGTACTGATGAATCTGGTCGTGAACGCGTGCGATGCGATGAACGCGATCGCTGCCGACGAACGTACGCTGCGAATCCGCACCGACGCGGTCGATCGGGAAGTGCGTGTCACCGTCAGCGATCGCGGGCCCGGCATCTCCGCCGACAACCTCGAACGCGTCTTCGATGCGTTTTGGAGTACGAAGGCGGGCGGCATGGGCATCGGTCTCGCAGTGTGCCGCTCGATCGCGACCGCGCACGGCGGCACGTTGACGGCGACCAACAACGAAGCGGGCGGCGCGACGTTTCGTCTCACGCTGCCGATCGAGCGCGCCGCATGAGCGACACCGGGCAGACCGTCTTCATCGTCGACGACGAACCCGCGGTATTGCGCGCGATCGCGCGGATGCTCAGAGCGGATGGTTGGCGCGTCGAGACGTTCGAATCCGCCGAGGCATTCCTGGATCGCCACGACGGGCGCAGCGGCTGCGTCGTCCTCGATGTCGATTTGCCGGGACTCGACGGGTTGCAGTTGCAGCGGCAGCTGCACGACCGCGGCGATGCGCTGCCGATCGTCTTCCTCACGGGCCGCGGCGACATTCCGATGTCCGTCAAGGCAATGAAGGCCGGCGCTGTCGATTTCCTGACGAAGCCGGTCGGCGCCGAGACGTTGAGTGCGGCGGTGCGCGCCGCGCTCGCCGAGCACGCGGCGGCGGCGCGCCACAAGCGCGACGGCGAACTGGTGCGGCAGCGGATCGCACAGTTGAGCGAGCGCGAACGGCAGATTCTCGATGCGATTGCCGACGGCAAGCTGAACAAACAGATCGCATACGAACTCGGCGTCGTGGAACAGACGGTGAAGTACCACCGCGCCCGCCTGATGCGGCGGCTCGACGCAAAATCGCTGGCGGAGCTCATGCATCTGGCGGCGCTCGCGCGCGGCTGATCGCGCCGCGGATTTCGCGCGGCATTGCACCAAAGGCTAGTCCTCGGGCATCGCCGGCGCCGTTACCGTGAGCACGTGTGTGCTGCCTCTATTGCCGTGGTCGACGACGAAGCGCCGGTGCGGACGGCGTTGCGGCGGCTGTTGCGCCTAGCGAACTACGACGTCGAGACATTCGACGGCGGCGATGCGTTGCTCGCGGCGCTCGGTCGACGCCGACTCGACTGCCTATTGCTCGACGTCAACTTGCAGGGACTCAACGGCTTCGAGGTGCTTGCGCACCTCAATGAAGCTGGTTGCGCCATACCGACCATCTTCATTACCGCGAGCGACGATCCGGATCTGGACGATGCGTCGCGGCGCGCGGGCGCGAAGGACCTGTTGCGCAAGCCGTTCTCGAACGAGGTATTGCTCGCGGCGGTGGAGCGTGCACTAGGGACTAAACCAAAAGCTAGTTAACGCGTTCGATGCGGCGGACTACAAAAGGCGCTCGCTGGAGAAGGTCATGACGAAACACGGCTCGAGCATCGGGCGGCGGGAATTGCTGCGGTGGGGCAGTGCGGCCGCGATCGGTGTCGCGCTCGCGAGTCTCGAGTATGCGGTCGCCGTGCTCGGCG
>DASRZO010000562.1:0-5061 GCA_035686405.1 Pseudomonadales bacterium
GCGTCGACCGGTAGATGCACGGCTTCGGCCACGTGGCGCGCGACCTTGCGATTGTCGCCGGTGATGATCTTCAGACCCACGCCGCGTGCCGCGAGATCCGCGATCACGTCGGGAACCCCCGCCTTCGGCGGATCGAAGAACAGCAGGAAGCCCGCGAACGTCAGGTTCGCTTCGTCCACGCGCGAAATGGTCGCCGCGTGCCCCTCGACGCGCTTCGTCGCGACGCCGAGCACGCGATAGCCGCGTTCGCTCCAGTCGCCGTACAACTGCTCGATCGCGGCCCGCTTGGCGTCGTCGAGCGGTGCGTCGGCGTCGTCCCAGCGCACCCGGTCGCACACGTCGAGGACATGCGTCAACGCCCCCTTGGTAATCAACAGCGCCGTGTTCGGCTGCCCCGAGTTCGACCCGCCCGCAACCGACTGCGTCGCGTCCGACTGCGCGTCGCTCGGCGCGCCAACGACGATACTGAGGCGCTTGCGCACGAAATCGTACGGAATCTCGTCGATCTTCTGCTCGGCGATCGCTACGCCGCGTTCGCGCGCGCACGCATCGACGGCAGCATCGAGCGGATTGTCGAGGCCGGTTTGGAAATGCGCGTTGAGATAGGCGACGCGCAACACCTCGGGAGCGGCTCGTCCCTGCGCGTCGAGGGCCGCGTCGAGCCGCACGACACCTTCGGTCAGCGTGCCGGTCTTGTCGGTGCACAGCACGTCCATGCTGCCGAGATTCGCGATCGCGTTGAGCCGGCGCACGATCACGCCGCGCCCGGCCATGCGCTGTGCGCCGTGGGCGAGCGTGATCGACAGGATCGCCGGCAGCAGTTCCGGCGTCAGCCCCACCGCGAGCGCGAGCGCGAACAGCAGCGAATCGATCAGCGGCTTGTCGAGGAATACGTTCGCGGCGAGCACGACGATCGTCATCACCGAGATCACCCGCGTCAGCAAATTACCGAAGCGCCGCACGCCGAGTTCGAATTCCGTCTCCGCCGGACGCAGGCTCAACCGATCGGCGATCTGTCCGAACATCGTCGCGGCACCGGTCTCGACGATCAGTACCCGGGCCGTGCCGCTGCCGACGCTGGTGCCGAGGAATACGCAATTGGTGCGTTCGGCGAGGCCCGCGTTGGCGTCCACCGCCGCGGCCCGCTTCTCGACGGGGAACGTCTCGCCGGTCAAGACCGCTTGGTTCACGAAAAAGTCGCGGGCCGACAGCACGATGCCGTCGGCCGGCACCAGACTGCCGGCCGACAACAGCACGACGTCGCCCGGCACGAGCTGTTCCGACGGTTTCTGCACACTGCGCCCGTCGCGCAACACGTTGGATTTGATCGTGATCTGCGCACGCAGCTTCTCGACCGCATTGCTCGCGCGGTATTCCTGCGCAAAGCCGAGCAACGTCGACCCGAACACGACGAGCAACACGATGCTCGCATCCGTCCATTCGCCGACGATCAACGCGACGATCGCCGCGAACACCAGGATCAGCACCAACGGACTGCGGAATTGATTGAGCAACAACGACCACGGCGTCGCGCGCTCCTTCGCCCTGATCGCGTTGCGGCCGAAGCGCGCGAGGCGGCGCTGCGCCTCCGCGTCGGCGAGACCTTCGGCGGACGCACGCAGCGCGCCGAGCAACGCATCGGCGCCGAGACTCCAATATGCGGGCGGCTGCGTGATGTCTCGTTCGGCCATGCCGCAGTGTAGGCTAAGCGCGACTCGGCTCACGAGATCGCGATGCAACGTACGCGGCGACCGACACGACCGCTACGGGGCGTGAACCTCGGCGGTTGGCTCGTCCTCGAGAAATGGATGACGCCGAGTCTGTTCCAGGGTCTCGCCGCAACGGACGAAACGACCTGGTGCGCGGAACTCGGCAACGACGCGGCGCCTCGCTTGCGCGCCCACTGGAACACGTTCGTGACGCGCGAAGACTTCGCGTGGCTCGCGCAAATCGGCATCGACACCATCCGCATTCCGCTCGGTCACTGGATCTTCGGCCCGCCGTATCCGTACCACGCGCAATACGGTGCGAATCCGTTTCCGTATGCGGTCGGCGGCATCGACGTGCTCGACCGCGCGATGGAGTGGGCCGCGGAATTCGGGCTCGGCGCGATGCTCGATCTGCACGCCGCACCCGGCTGCCAGAACGGCTTCGACAACGGCGGCATGCAGAACGTCTGCGAGTGGCACACGCGCGCCGAGTACCTCGCGCACACGCTCGACGTGCTCGAACGTCTCGCGGCGCGCTATCGCGGCCATCTCGCGCTGCGGGCGATCGAGCTGCTGAACGAACCACGCTGGGACGTTGCGACCGACTATCTAACGGATTTCTACCGCCGCGCCTATCGTGCGGTCCGCGCGCACTGCCCGGCGGCCGACGTCGCGGTCGTGCTGCACGACGGGTTCCGGTCGCACCGCGACTACCTCGCGTTCCTCGGCGAGACGACGTTCGACAACGTCTGGTTCGACGTGCATCGCTACCAATGCTTCGACCCTGCGGACCTCGCGCTCGACCCGGCCGGCCACGTCGAGAAAGCGGTGCACGCGTGGCGCGCCGAAGCGCGCGACATTCAGCGCGACCTCGGCCGCCCGGCGATCGTGGGAGAGTGGAGTCTCGGGCTCGACATCGAAGTCGTGTCGCTCGGCGCGAAGATGCCGGCGCGCAGCCCGCTGCAACGGCTCGACGACTTTCGACTCGACGTCGCGCTGCGCGGATACGCCGCCGCGCAGCTCATCGCGTTCGAGGAATACCGCGGCTGGTTCTTCTGGAGCTATCGCACCGAGACGACGCCCGCGTGGTGTTTTCGCGACTGCGTCGAACGCGGTTGGTTGCCCCGACGTTTCGGCTAACCGACGCTGACCGCAGCGCGCGCAGGTGCGGCCGGCAGATACTTCGTCTCGGGCACGCGCCCCAGGACGATCTTGCGCTCGTGCAGCGCTTCGAGTTCGCCGCGCAGTCCGATCGTCACCAGCGTCGTATTCGGCAGCTCGCGGCGCAGCATCGCGAAGATCGCGCGCTCGCCGTCGGCATCGAACGAGTCGGTCGCCTCCTGCATGAAGATCCACTCCGGCCGCACCAGCAATGCGCGCGCGAACGCCAACTGCTGTTGCGTGTGCGCGGCGAGGATTTCCTCCCAATTCGCGCGCTCGTCGAGCCGCGCCGCGAGCCCGCCGGCGCCCGCAGCGTCGAGTGCGTGCACGATGGCCGCGTCGGTGAACGAGTCCGGCATGTCCGGGTAACACAGCGCGGCGCGCAGTGTGTCCTCGGGCAAGTACGGCCGCTGGGCGATGAACAACGCGTAGCCTTCGGGTACGACGATGCACCCGCTGCCCCACGACCACAGTCCCGCGATCGCCTTGATGAGGCCGTTGGTCAACGTCGATTCGCCCCACACGAGCACGCGCTCGCCGCGACGGACCTCCGCGTCGAGATGTTCCAGAACGATGCGTCCCGACGCATCGGCGAGCGTGAGGTCTTTCAGGACGAGCCGGTCGACCCCGCCGACCACGCGGGTAATGCGCGACGCGTCCGCACGGGACACGTCCGCCGCGAGCTGCTCGATGTCTTCGTACAACGACAACACCCGTTCGGCCGATGCGCGGCACACCGCGATGCCGGCCGCGTTGTCGACCGGCCACGACAGCGCGGAGGTCAGCTGCTGAAACGCGTGCGCGACCTGCATCAACACTCCGAGCGTCATCGCGCCGGCGATGAACTGCGGTGCCGCGACGAGTAACGGAAACACCGGCAACAGCCCGCCGTAACCCGTCGTGAACGAGATCAGCCCCATGAACGCGAGCGACTGCCGGTCGAAGTCGCGCACCACCCGACGGAAACGTTCGGTCGCACTACGCCGTTCGTTGCGTTCGCCGCGCACCAGCGCGATGGCTTCGGAGTGTTCGCGGGCGCGCGCGAGTCCGAATCGGAAGTCCGCCTCCGCGCCCTGCAGCGCGTTCGTCGCCCGGCTCAGCGGCCGCCCGAGCAGCCATCCGAGGCCCGTGCCGATGCCGGCGTACAGGAACGCGAGCGGCACCATGTAGCCCGGCACCTGCACGTGGGTACCGGGGACCGCCACCGATCCGGATGCCGTCCACAGGATCGGCACGAACAGCGCGAGGCTCAACAACGAATAGAAGAGCGTGTGCGCGAGACCGAGCGCGCCGTCGGTCGCGATGCGGATGTCTTCCGCGATGCGCTGATCGGGGTTGTCGTGCGACCCTTCCGCGAACCGCAGCCGGTAATGGCGCCCATCGGCCATCCAACGGCCGAGCAGCAGTTCCGTCAGCCAACGACGCCAGTCGAGGTGCAACGCGCGTTTGACCATCAGGTGTGCGGCGGTGACGGCGATCGACGAGAGGAAGATCAGCCCGAACACGCCGGCTTGAATCACGACGCCGCGCACCGAGCGCGCTTCGAGCGCGTCGAACAATGTGCGATTCCAGTAGTTGCTCCAAACCGAAAGCCCGACCTGCGCGAAGGTCAGCAGCAACAAACCGAGCGTCAGGCCGCGCGCACGCCATTTCCTTTCGGAGTACCAGTACGGGAGCGTCAGCGTCGACCACAGGCGCGCGAGACTGCCGGGCGCGCGCTTCACGGAATGGGTCGTATCGGGCATGCGGTCGCGTCGACTTACGTTGCGCCGATCATAACGCGCGTGTCGGGCGACGAATTGTCGAACACGCGCACCGCGACCGCCACGGCGGGCGGCGAGCCAAACGGCCGTCAGCCGCGCCGGACTCGTCCACCGCGCCTAGTCGGCACCACGCGCGCGGCCGTTGCGGCGCGGCAAACGGCCGAGCGCGACGTGCGCCTGCGCCAAGTCGTCGGCGAATTCGGCGCTCGACAGATACCGCAACTCGCCTTCGCGCGGCGTCGTCACCGGATCGCGGCGCGCCAGCGTCGCGTCGGGCCAACCCGGGTGGCACACCCACAGCTCGCCGTCGCGCGCACCGGCGATCATCCGCCGCATCAAGCTGCGATACGGTGTGGCGTCGAAACGCCGCGTACCGGTGAATCCGTCATTCGTCTCGATACCGCGCGCGTTCGCATTGCGCGCGATGC
>DASRZO010000563.1:0-3327 GCA_035686405.1 Pseudomonadales bacterium
GCTGCAGAACCGCATGCAGTTCGAAAAGGTGAAAGAAATCCTCGAAGACGCGCGCAAGCACGGCAAGGTACTCGGTAGCGGCAAGAAGCCGCCGGAGAAGGGTTTCTTCATTCGGCCGACGATCGTGCGCGACATCAGCGACGGCACGCGATTGGTGGACGAAGAACAATTCGGCCCGGTGTTGCCGGTGATCAAGTACTCCGATCCGGAAGATGCGCTCGCGCGCGCGAATGCGTCGCCCTACGGACTCGGCGGTTCGGTGTGGTCGTCGAACCTCGAGCGTGCGCGCGACATCGCGGAGCGGATGGATGCGGGCACCGTGTGGATCAACAAGCACATCGATCTCGCGCCGAACATTCCCTTCGGCGGTGCGAAGCAATCGGGCCTCGGGGTGGAAATGGGCGAAGAAGGCTTCGCCGAATTCACGCAGCTGCAGGTCATCAACGAGGCACGCTGAGCGACGCCCGTGAACGGCGATGCGTCGAGCACACGCCGTTCACGCACTCCGCCCGCATAGAGGTTCCGCATCGTGAGTGCGATCGTGACTGAAGGTGCCCGTCGGGCCGCGCTCGAAGGCGCGGAACGGCGTGCGCTTGCGTTACTCGATGCGATCGAGGCGGCGAATCTGATTGCGCCCGGCCGCAGCGAACGCGAGGTCACCGAAGACGTCTATGCGTTGGCGTTGGAACGCTTCGGCGTCGAGCGTCACTGGCACAAGCGCATCGTGCGAACCGGTGCGAACACGGTGACGACCGCGTTCGAGAATCCGCCGCTTCGCACGATCGAGTCGAACGATACCGTCTACGTCGATCTCGGACCGGTGTTCGAAGAATGGGAAGCGGACGTCGGCCGCACGTACGCGATCGGCGCCGACGTGGACAAGCAGCGGTTGGTCGCCGACCTCGAACGCACGTTCACGCACGTGCAGCGACACTACCGCGAGAACCCGACGATCACCGGTGCCGAGTTGTACGCGCACGCGCAAGCCGCTGCCGCCGATGCCGGATGGACGTTCGGCGGCTCGATCGCGGGTCACGTCATCGGCGAATTCCCGCATTCGAAGATGTCGGGCGATCGCTCGCAAATGGTGATCGCGCCGAGCAACGCCCGGCCGCTGCGATCACTCGACGATCTCCGCCGCCAGAAGCACTGGATACTCGAAATCCATCTTGTCGATCGCGATCGCACGTTCGGCGGGTTCTACGAGCGATTGCTGTAGTACCGGCGATTGTCTTTACCAACTCGAAACTTACCAACTCGGAAAGAGGAAACGACTGTGAATCATCAACTGAAGTTCTACATCGACGGCAAATGGGTCGAGGCGCACGGCAAACAAACGGCGAACGTCGTGAACCCCGCGAACGAGGAGGTCGTGGGCACGATCGCGCTGGGCGATCAACACGATGTCGACGCGGCGGTCGCCGCGGCGAAGCGCGCATTCGCGACGTTCTCGCAGACGACGCTCGCCGAGCGAATCGCGTTGCTCGAGAAGATTGCCGAGGTCTACAAGCGCCGCATCCCGGAGATCGCGGCCACCATTTCGAAAGAGATGGGCGCGCCGATCTCGCTCGCCAACGCAGCACAAGCGCCCGCCGGCCTCGGACATTTCCGCACTACGATCGCCGCGATGAAGGAATTCCAGTGGGAGAAGGACATCGGCCGCAACCGCATCGTGCACGAGCCGATCGGCGTCTGCGCGCTGATTACTCCGTGGAACTGGCCGATCAATCAGATCGCTGCGAAGGTGGCACCGGCGCTCGCGGCCGGTTGCACGATGGTGTTGAAGCCCACCGAAGTCGCGCCCCTCAACGCGCTCGTGTTTGCCGAAGTGATGCACGAGGCCGGCGTGCCGCCGGGGGTGTTCAACCTCGTGAACGGCGACGGTGCCGGCGTAGGTACGCTGCTGTCGCAGCATCCGGACGTCGACATGGTGTCGTTCACGGGATCGACCCGCGCCGGTGTGTTGGTCGCGCAGAATGCGGCGCCGACCGTCAAGCGCGTCACGCAGGAACTCGGCGGCAAATCGGCGAACATCGTCCTCGACGACGCCGATTTTCCGAAGGCGGTCGCAGCGGGCATGACGACGTGCACGATAAATACAGGTCAGTCGTGCAATGCGCCGACGCGTATGTTGGTACCGAACAAGCGCATGGACGAAGCGGCGGCGATCGCGAAGGCAGCGGCGCTCGCGGTGAAAGTCGGCGACCCGTCGAAGCCCGAGACGCAAACCGGCCCCGTCGTGTCGAAGACGCAGTGGGAGAAGGTGCAGCGCCTCATCAAGAAGGGCATCGAAGAGGGAGCCAAGCTCGAGTGCGGTGGCGAAGGTCTACCCGACGGAATGAACAACGGCTACTTCGTGAAGCCGACCGTGTTCTCGCACGTGACGAACGACATGACGATCGCCCGCGAGGAGATCTTCGGACCGGTGCTATCCATCATCGGGTACAAAGACGATGCAGATGCGGTGCGCATCGCGAACGACACGCTGTACGGCTTGTCGGGCTACGTGCAGTCGGCCGATCTCGAACGCGCGCGCAACATCGCCCGACAGATCCGCGCCGGCAACGTGCACGTGAACGGGGCGCCGGGCGGCGGCGGTATGCCGTTCGGTGGTTACAAGCAATCAGGTAACGGTCGCGAGTTCGGCGTGTGGGGGCTCGAAGAGTTCCTCGAGACGAAGGCGATCCTCGGGTTCCACGCCGCCGGCTGACGCGACGGGTCTGGGCGATGCCGCCTATCGATTCGTCATCCGCATCGCCCAGACTTCGGCGCCGCGGCGCAGCGGAGTGCAGTCGTTGGGGAAGTCGAGCGTGAAGCGCGCGCCCGATTCGAGTGCGCGGTCGAGGAAGTGCTCGAGGTGCCGCATCGCTTTCGCATACGGGTCGTGCAATACGACGACCGACCAGTCGAGCGCGGCGAGCCGTTCGAGTGCGACCGCCGGCCAGCCGTCGACGTTCTCCCAATCGCGCGGCAGGTTGTTCCACAGCACACACGTGTAGCCGGCGGCGCGCAGGTGCGCGTACGCGCTGTGCGACATCGTGAGTTCGTCGATGATTCCGCCGCCGCCGGGCGGCCGGAACAACCGAGCGTAGCGATCGTCGGCGTCGAGCAGCGCTTGCGCCGCGTCGATCTCGGCGAGCGCTTCGGTGCGGTCGAGTTCGCCCAGGCGGCGGTGCGTCGACGTATGGTTACCGATCGCGTGGCCGTCGGCGCGAATCCGTTCGAGCAGCGCGATATTGCGTTGGTCGCGCAGCTGCTTGCCGACGACGAAAAACGTGGCGGCGATGCCGCGCTCGCGTAGTACGTCGAGCACGCGCGGCGTCGAGG
>DASRZO010000564.1:0-9245 GCA_035686405.1 Pseudomonadales bacterium
GAAGCGCATCGCGATGCGGCCTACCATCGACATCGCGAGCATCGTGCCGATTCCCCGCGGCATCATCAGCATGCCGGCATCGGTCACCGAATAGCCGCCCAACGTCTGCAAGTAGGGCGCGAGCAACGCCGAACTCGACACCAACAAACCGCCCGTCACGAACATCAACAACGTCGCAGAGGTGAAGTTGCGGTCTTTGAAGATCTCGATGCGGATGAACGGCCGTTGCGCAGTGACGATGTGAACGACGAACAAATACAGGCCCAGCAGCGCGAGCACCGCTTCGACCACGATCTCGCTCGAACTGAACCACGCCTTCTGAGTGCCGCGGTCGAGCATCAGCTGCAGCGCACCGAGCCCCATCACCAGCAACAAGAATCCGAACCAATCGAACACCAGCGATTTGTCGCGGCGCGGATCTTTGTAGAACAGCCACAGGCCGATCACGGAGGCAATGCCGACCGGCACGTTGATGTAGAACACCCAGCGCCAACTGAACGCGTCGGTCAGATAGCCGCCGAGCGTCGGACCCAGAATCGGGCCGAGCATGACTCCCATGCCCCAAATCCCCATCACCGAGCCGCGGCTCTGCGGCGGAAACATGTCCATCATGATCGTCTGCGACAACGGCCCTAACGCCGCGCCGAAGGCGCCCTGCAATACGCGAAACACCACGACCTGTTCGAGGCTCTGCGCCAAGCCGCACAGCGCAGACGTGATCGTGAAGCCGGCGACCGCGACGATGATGAAACGACGTTTGCCGAAGCGCGACGCGATCCAACCGACCGGCGCCGTCATGATCGCGGTCGCGATGATGTACGACGTCAGTACCCATGTAATCTGATCTCGCGACGCCGCGAGACTCCCCTGCATGTGCGGCAGGGCGACGTTCGCGATCGTTTGATCGAGCGTCTGCATGAACATCGCGGCCATCGCGCACGCGACCGCGATGTTTCGCGCCACGATCGACGAAAAGACCGGACCTTGTGCGCTCGCAGTCGCGTCCATGAGCCGCTCAGCGCGCGCTGAATTGATCCCAGCGCCGGTAGCCGGTGTCGATCGAAACCACCGCGCTCATTCCGGTCGACAAGCGCACGTCGCAGGCGCTGGCGCCGAGGTGGATGCGGACGGGGATGCGTTGCACCACCTTCACCCAGTTTCCGGAGATGTTCTCAGACGGCAACGGCGAGAAGGCCGACCCGCTGGCCGGCGCAACCGCTTCGACGGCGCCGCGCCAACTGCAGTCCGGATACGTATCGATCTGAACGTCGACCGCTTGTCCGGGGTGAACGCGCGTGAGGTCGGTTTCCTTCATGTGCGCTTCGATCCACATATCTTTGTCGGAAACGAGGCCGACCGCGCTCGTCGTGCTGAACGCCGACATCGCCGAGATGATCAACGTGCCCGGTTGCAACGAACTCACCGCGGTGACGATGCCGTCGAACGGCGCGCGCACGACGGTGTGGTCGAGTTGACGTTGCGCCTCTGCAACGGTCGCACGCGCCTTCATGACGTCGGGAAACGCGTCGACCGGCAGATCGGCGTTGCCGTTCAAACGCGCCAACGTCGCGACGGCCGCTTGCTCGAGCGAATTCAACGTCGCGAGCGCCGACAGATAAGTCGCTTGCTGTTGGTCCCACAGCGTTCGCGCGATCGACCTTTGTTTCAGCAGTGGCTCGTAGCTGTCGAGCGTCGTCTTCGCAACGTCGACCAGCGCTTGTTGTGCGTGCACCTGCTGTTGTGCGCGCCGGTAGTCCGCCTTCAGCGAGGTGACGGTCATTTCGGCTTGCAGTTCCGTCGCCTTGGCGTTGTCGAGTGCGATCTGGAACGGCTCCGGGTCGATGCGGAACAGCACATCGCCGGCGGTCACGCGCTGACCTTCCTTGACCTCGACCGTCTTCACCATGCCCGACACGTCGGTCGTCACGTTCAACTGCGCTGCTTTGACGTACGCATCGTCGGTGCCGACATACCGACCGCCGGTCACGTAGCCGATCGCGGTGCCGCCGAGCACGATGGCGACGCCGCCGAGCATCAACGCGCGGCGTATGCCTTGCTTCCGGGTGCGGACCGGCGCCGCAGCCGGCGCGACACCGTCGCCGCGCTCGGTCGACGGATGGATCGGAACGGGTTGCGCCGGCGCGGCATGCGTTTGCGGCGACGCGGAAGGCCCCGGTGGATGCGCGGGACTGGGATTGGCTTGAGCTGACATGTTCAGTGACCCACCGCTTGCACCGACGCGCGGTCGGCGATTTCAGTGGCGCGTGCGACGTCGGCGGGTTCTCGTTGCAGTTTCGGCGTGCGCTTGCGCCCGACCTCACCAACGTCCCCGCTAAGGGGCTCCGGCGAGGTGACGACGGCTCGTATCGCGATCAGCGCATCGACCATGGCTTCGCGCGAGTCGACGCCGATCTGCTCGTCGATGCGTTTGATCAACTCTTGGCGGTAGCCGCTGATCTCTTCGAGGATCGGCTGCGCCGCCGGCAGGTTGTGCAAACGCCAAATACGCCGGTCGTTCGGATCCGCGCGCCGTTCGAGCAAGCCGCGTTTCTCCAACCGATCGACCAACCGCGCGACGGTAATCGGCTCCACTTCGCAGATCGCCGCCAGCTCGCTTTGCGAGATGCCGGGGAGGCGCGCGACGCGCGCCAAGATGATCCACTGCGCGCGCGTCATCCCGCGTGATCGCGCCCGTTGATCGAATTTGGTCCGCATGATCCGCGCGACGTCGTGCAGCAGCACGACCGGATCGCGATCGAGGGAATCCGTCATGACACGTGCCTGCAGATATTCACAGCCAGCCCACCATAAGCTTCCTTATGATTAGCATAACCGAGAATGGCGCACGTGCGGGCGTTCGGTCGGACAAGTCGTGGGACTCGAGATCGGCCGCGGTCAGGCCCTGTCGGCTCGAGACGGTCCGACGAGGGCTGTTGATGGTGCGGCAAGAGAACCCGCGAGCCGACGGACGATCAGGTCTTCCGCTCGTCGAGCCGGGCAAATGCCGCCCGGGTGGCCCGCATCCCTTCGACAGCTCGCGGGAAACCCCCGTACACAGTCAATTGCACCATCACCTCTTCCACCTCCTCGCGCGTCACGCCGTGGTTCAACGCACCGGGTACGTGAATGGCCAGCTCGTCGGCGCGCGCGAGAATCGCGAGAATCGCCACGGTCACCAAGCTGCGATCACGGCGCGACAATTCGCTGCGCGCCCACAACTCGCCGAAGCCCCAGTCGAACGCGAGCTCGCCGACACCGCCGAGCGCGTCGACGATGCTCGCACGCGCTTTCGCCGGATCGCTGGGCATCCGTCCTGCGAACAGCGTGCGCAACACGTCGGCCGCATCGCTCCAACGCGCCGGATCGTCTTTCGCCTTCGCTTCGCCGCGCTCGGGTTGGCGATCGACCTTGTCGATCTCGTTGAATACCTCATCGACGATGCGCGACGCCTGCATCGCCATCGGATAGCCGGCGTAACCGGCGACCTGAAGCACGATTTCCTCGACCTCGCTGCGCTCGAGACCATGATTCAGCGCGCCGCGCACGTGGCTGCGCAGTTCCTCGGTCGAGCCGATCGTCGCGAGAAACGTCACGACGATCAGACTACGATCGCGGCGATTCAGTTGCGGTCGCGACCACAGATTACCGAGCACGTGGTCGACGGCAAACGTGCCGAGCGCGCCATGCCGTCGCACCATCGCCGTCGCTGCCCGCGCCGGGTCGTACGCACCGCCGCCGAGCGTGCGCATCAGGTCGATGCCGTTCCTACGGCGTTCCGCTTGAGTGCTCATGATGTCCCCCGAGTTGTTGATCCCAGCAGTAGATGCGTTCCGCCGGCTTCATCCGCGCCAGCTCTGATCGGCCTCCGCCAACAGGCCGAACACGTCGCGCGGCCGTAACACGCCGGCAGTCACCGCCTTTCGCGCGGCCGCTTCGAACTTCGCGAGAAACGACGCCTTGTTCCCGTACAGCGATCGCAGCTTTTGCTCGGTGAACGGCCGACTCGAGCCGCGCAAGTACGCGAAGATGTCTTCCGCGAGCGGAATGGCGCTGTTCTGTGCAAGCGGAACGTCGGCCTGCGGCAGCCGAATGCCGCCCTTCGCGATGCCGTGTTCGTCTCTGACGATCTCTTCCGGGGTGCCGGCGAATTCCACCTTCGGCTGCACCGGCGGCGCGATGCCGTCGGTCAACCAACGCTGCATGTGGAAATACGCAGCGTCATATAAAGGCAGGATCGGAATGCGATTGATGCCTTCCGGCACCGGCACCACGCGAATTCCGTCGCGCACGAGCTTTCCCTCGCGCGCCCGCATGCCTTGCACCGACACGTGGCACGTCCCGGCCGATTCCCAGTAGCGGAAGGTCGGGCTGTCGGGTTGCCGCACCGGATAGCACGCCATCGACTCGAGCTCCGAATTGACGACGAAGATCGGCACGCCGAGATCGTCGCGCAACAGATTGGCGCCGCGCATGCGGTCGCGCGGACGCGCGGCGGGCGCGTTGTTGATGTTCACCACGGTGTCGCCGACTTCGAGCGCGCTGCCGCTGCCGAAATAGATCTGCAGAATGAAACCGTCGAATGCGCGCGACAGCGGTTGGATCGCGTTCACGTACGTCGCGAGTCGGCCCGCCGATTGCGATGCGCCTTGCGCCACGACGCGCTTCACGTCGAGCCCGCCGAGCGGGTCGACCCCCGTCGTCGCCCGATCCTTGCCGACCGCGCGCGCACCCTGCGTGAAGATGTCGTACGAGTAGTCGTCGCTCGGAATCGACAACGCCCCGTAGCGTTGCGGATCCCACGCCGCGAGACCTTGCGGCGACGGCGGCAGCCCTTCGATGCCGACCTTCTGCGACGTCAGGCACACGAGTGCATATCCGCCTTCGAACAACTCCAGGCTTTCCGCGCCGAATAAATCGTGGCCCGCCGTCACGTTGTTCCAAGTCAACATCACCGTGCCGTTGAAACGCGCCCCTTCGCTCGGCCGGTAGACCAGCATGCGCGTGCGAAACGGCGCTTCGCCGGCGCCCTCGACGCGCCAACGCCCGTCGCGTGTCAGTGCGGTGCCCGCCGCGAGCCGATATCGCGTCGCAGTACCTTCGAGGAAATACTCCGCTTGCGTGTAGCCGTATTTCGCCACGTCGAGCGACGACGCGTGAAACGGCCACCCTTTCGCACCGCCCGTGATCGGCCCGGTGACTGTCGGGCGCACGGTGGGTCCGTTCACCGACGTTCTCCGAACGCGTACGGCGCGAGTGTGCGCTGTGCTTCGATGCGGTACTTGTGCCAACGGTTGCCCCCGTAATACGCGAGGCTGCCCGGTTCGGCATCGCCGTGGCCGTTGTAGTACGACAAACAATCGCGCAGAGGGGCGGTCGCGATGTCGACCTTGCGGCAGTGCTCCGCATAGTCGATTTCCGGTTGGCGATGGATGTCGACGATGGTCTCGCCGCGCTCACGCATCGTTTCGAGCATCCACACGATGTAGTCGGCATGTGTATCGATCGCGTCGGTGAAGTTGAAGCTGCCGCCGCCGCCTTGCGGTCCCGATACGATGAACAAGTTCGGAAAGCCGTGACTGTGCAGGCCGAGAAACGTCTTCGTGCCTTCCGACTCCCACTTTTCCTTCAACGTACGGCCGTCGCGGCCCGCGATCATGTTGAACGTCGACGTCGCCATCCATTGGAAGCCCGTCGCGTAGATCAACACGTCGAGCGGATATTCGACGCCGTCGTGGACGACCCCACGCTCGTTGATTCGACGCACACCCATCGGCGCGGTATCGACCAAATGCACGTGCGGCAGGTTGAACGTCGGTAGGAACTCGTCGTGGAACGTCGGCCGCTTACAGCCGTACGGGTAGTACGGCTTCAGTGCCGCCGCAGTCTTCGGGTCTTTGACGATCGCATCAACACGCGCGCGGATCTGCTCCATGATGCGGAAATTCGCGTCGAGCTGTTTGTCGAGCAATTCCTCCATCGAGAGCTCGCGCTCGTGCTGCTTGCGTTCTTTGAAGTCGGGAACCTTGCCGGCGAGATAGTCGTCGTTCGCCTTGATCGCGGTGCGACCGGCCGAGATCTTCGAGAATCGTGCGCGTCGCGCCCGCGCCCAACCCGGCTCGTTGGCCCACGTCTTGTATTCCTCCTCGGTAGTCGCCCGTTGATCCCGTACGTCGATCGACGACGGCGTGCGTTGGAACACGTACAGCTCTTTTACGATTTTCGCGATCTCCGGAATCACCTGCACCGCAGTCGCGCCGGTACCGATGATGCCGACCGTCTTTCCCGTCAGATCGATGTTGTAGTTCCAGCGCGACGTATGGAACGCATCGCCTTGGAAGCGTTCCATCCCGTCGATTCGCGCGAGCTTCGGGCTCGTCAAGATGCCGTTCGCGAGAATGACGAAGCGCGCGCGCATTCGATCACCGCGGCTCGTCGAAACGATCCAGCGACCCGCCGCTTCGTCCCACTCGGTCTTTTCGACCGTCGTGTGGAACAAGCAGTGCTCGTAGAAGCCGAACTTCGTCGCCATCTTTTGGCAGTACTCGAGGATCTCGAAGCCGGAGGCAAACTTCATCGTCGGGACGTAGCCCATCTCCTCGAGCAGCGGAAAATAGCTGTACGCCTCGACGTCGCACGCGATGCCGGGATAGCGGTTCCAATACCACGTACCGCCGACGTCGCCGCCTTTCTCGCAGAAGCGGACATCGGTGAAGCCCGCCGTTTGCAGCTTGTGCCACAACAGCAGGCCCGCGAAGCCGGCACCGATCACGAGGACTTCGCATTCGTCGCTCAACGCTTCACGCGGAACCGGCGGGGCCGAGTACACGTCCTCCAAGTACTTCGCGAACTCGCCTTCCATCGCGATGTAGTCGGCCGCGCCGCGACGGAACTCCTTGAACTCCCGGTATTTCGCTTGCTCTTCTGAGTTGAATACCGCGCCCGGCGGCAACTCGGGCAGCGACGTCAGACGTTCGTCGGTGACGATCGAATAGCCCTTGCCGGCGATGCGCTCCGTCGCTTTCGCGGCGCGCGTGTCGAACACCTTTCTTCCGGTCGCTTGGTCGATTCGTATCGCAGTGGGCATGGCAGTGGTCTCGTAAAGTCGGTCGTTGGCTATGATCCGTTTTGAAACGCGGTCAAAGGATGGGAGTGTAACTCTGTCGTTCGGTCCCGCGTCGAGCCGGTCCCGCATTGAATTGCGCCGGCGGACCGTGGTCCGATGGCACGGTCGCCCGACCCTCGTACCAATCGCAGCCGTATCCACGCCGTGCACCTCGCCGAGCTCGTCACCACTTCGGAGCGCGTCGCCGCGACTGCGGGTCGCAACGACAAAGCACGACTCTTGGCGGAGCTGTTGCGACGGCTCGACCGCGCGGACGTCCCATTCGCCGTGGCGGCCCTGTCGGGCCGCGCGCGGCAAGGCCGCATCGGGATCGGCTATGCCGCCATTCGCGCCGCGCTCGATACGTCGAAAGGCCCGTCACCGGGTCACGCCGCGCTGACGCTGACGGACGTGGACCGCGCGTTCGACGATCTCGCAAATGCAAAGGGTCGCGGTTCGGCGCAGGGGCGCGCTCTCCGACTAACGGATCTGTTCAGCCGCGCCGGCGACGCCGAGCGTTCGTTCATCGTCCGCGTCCTGCTCGGCGACGTCCGTCAAGGCGCCCTCGAGGGCGTCATGGAAGAAGCGGTCGCGCGAGCGAGCGGCGTTCCCGTCGAGCAAGTGCGTCGAGCGGCGATGTTCGCCGGCGACTTGGACGGCGTCGCCGTGGCGGCGCTGTCCGACGGCGAACAGGGCTTAGTGCCGTTTCGCCTCGCCCTCTTTCGACCGATACGACCGATGTTGGCCCAGCCGGCCGAAGGTATTGCCGACGCGATCGAGCGCAACGGCGAAACGGCGTTCGAGACGAAGGTCGACGGCGCGCGGGTGCAGATCCACCGCGCGGGCGAGCGGGTCGCCGTGTACTCGCGACAATTGAACGACGTGACCGTCGCGCTACCCGACGTGGTCGAGGTCGTGCGCGCGTTGCCGTTCGACGACGCGATATTCGACGGCGAGGTGATCGCGCTCGCGGAGGACGGTGCGCCGTTGCCGTTTCAGACCACGATGCGGCGGTTCGGCCGGCGGATCGACGTTGCGACGCTGCGCAACGAGCTGCCGCTGACCACGATGCTCTTCGACGTGCTACGTCTCGACGGCGAGGAATTGACCGATATTCCGGACCGAGAGCGCCGCGCCGCGCTCGAACGCGCCGCACCGAACTTGGCCGTTCCGCGCATCGTCACCAACGATTTTTCTCGGGCGCAAGACTTCTACGATGCCGTGCTGGCGGAAGGGCACGAAGGATTGATGGCGAAGTCGCTCGAGGCACCGTACGCCGCCGGTGCCCGCGGCGCCGCTTGGCTCAAAATCAAGGCCGCGCATACGCTCGACCTGGTCGTACTCGCGGTCGAGCGCGGCAGCGGGCGCCGGTCGAAGTGGCTCAGCAACATTCATCTCGGCGCACGCGATCCGTCGACCGGGGGCTTCGTGATGCTCGGCAAGACGTTCAAAGGCATGACCGACGCAATGTTGGAGTGGCAAACGCGCACGTTCGATGCGCTCGCGACCGCGCGCGACGACTACACGGTCTACGTGCGCCCCGAAGTCGTCGTCGAGATTGCGTTCAACGACGTGCAACGAAGCCCACGATATCCGGGCGGGTATGCGCTGCGGCTCGCGCGCGTCGTACGCTATCGACCCGACAAACGCGCGAGTGATGCCGACACGATCGAGCGCGTCCAACAGATCTTCGACGGCGCGAACCGAAAACGCGGCGACGCGCGCGGTCTACGCGGGCGACCGCGGCAGCGCTGATGCAAACGGCGGTGTTACCATGCGCACCTTCGACGCGAGAACGATGAGCGAACCCTGAATATGCGAAGTATCAAAGCGATTGCGACCCTTGTGCTCTGTGCACTAATCGTGTGCGGCTGCTTCGGCGGCGGCGCGTCCGTGAAGACTACGACCACCACGGTCTCGGTCGGCCAGCAACTCATCGACCTGCAGAATGCTTATCAATCCGGCTCGATGACGCAGGACCAGTACCAGAAGGCGAAAAAACAACTGATCCAGCGCACGCTCGACAACTAGCCGCGCCGCAGCAAGGAGAAGTCATGAGAACGTATCGAACGATCGCAATGGCCGCGCTCTTGCTCGGCATCACGACGCTCACCGCGTGCGGCGGCGGTGCCGACGTGAATCA
>DASRZO010000565.1:0-6182 GCA_035686405.1 Pseudomonadales bacterium
ATCCGTCTCGGCGTCGGCCGCGGCGATCGGCGTTGCCAACGCCGCAGCCAACCCCCCGAGACCAATGGCCAATGCCCGTTCCAATCTCATATCCGTTACCCCCTTCGTCGTCGTAGAACTGCGCGGTGTCGGCAATGTGAATCCGACCGACCGCAGTTAACCTTCATCACCTCCGCCGTTCGTCATGGCGTTGTCGCCGTCGCCGATCGGCTCGCCGAAAACGACGTCCGCCGCTGCGCGAGTTGCGCGACTCGTCATGCGTGCGAACGGCCAGCCGCGGTTCATGAACTGGATGTCTCTATCGTGCGCGGGCGCTTCCACGCCGAACGATGACCTTCGCGTTGTCGTCGTCGTATTCGGCCGACTCGAATTGTTGGAGCCTCGCGAAGTGAATACGGGCGGAGCGTCCGTTCGAGAATTTGAAGCCAGCGCTGGCGTTCACACGCATTGAAGCGTTCTCCCCAACTCGTCGAGAATCGGTTTGACCCCGAAAAACGATATGTAGGAGACTATATTACGAATGTAAGACCCTTTCCAAGACCCGGAGCGTGCCCCATGTTCAAGATCCTTCCGCGCGTCGCCTCGATCATGTTGTTGGCGATTGCCGCCGGCGCCCAAGCCGAGGAGCAAGTCCGCGTGTTCGCCGCGGCCAGCTTGACGAACGCGTTCACCGACATCGCGGTGAAGTGGCAGAATTCCGGCCATCCGCTGCCGAGCATTTCGTTCGGTGCGTCGTCCGCACTCGCCAAACAGGTCGACTCGGGTGCGCCGGCCGACGTGTTCGCATCGGCCGACCTGAAGTGGATGGACTATCTCGACGAGCGCGGTCGGATCGAAGCGGGATCGCGCGTGAACCTGCTCGGAAATTCGCTGGTGCTGATCGTGCCGAAAGGTCGTCCGGTCACGGTCGAAATGAAGGCGGGATTCGACTTCGCCGGCGCGTTCAAAGGCAAGCTCTGCACGGGCGAACCCGGCGTCGTTCCCGTCGGCATCTATGCGAAGCAAGCGCTCGAGAATCTCGGCTGGTGGGAGGCGATTCAGCCGCGCGTCGTCGGCACGGACGACGTCAGAACGGCGCTCGCGTTCGTCGAGCGTGGCGAATGCCCGCTCGGCATCGTGTATGCGACCGACGCGGGAATCAGCGACAAGGTCGATGTCGTCGCGACGTTCCCCGAGTCGACGCACACCCCCATCGTGTATCCGGTAGGATTGGTCAAAGGCGGTCGACCCGAAGCGAAGGCGTTCGTCGACTACCTGATCAACTCGCCGGATGCAGCGGCGATCTACGAACACTACGGATTCACGCGAATCGCCAAATGATCGTCCGATGGAACTGACGGCCGAGGAGTGGGATGCCGTCGCACTCTCGGCCAAGGTCGCGCTGTGCGCGACTGCGCTGTGTCTGCCGACGGGAATTCTGTTCGGCTGGTTGATGGCGCGGCGCGAGTTCGCCGGCAAATGGATTCTGGATACGTTGGTGCAGCTGCCGATGGTCTTGCCGCCGGTGGTGCCGGGTTATTTGCTGTTGCTGTTGCTCGGCACGCGCGGTCCGATCGGCAAGTGGTTGCTCGATGCGTTCGGCATCGTCATCGCGTTCACGTGGAAAGGCGCGGTACTCGCGTCCGCGACGATGGCGTTTCCGTTGATGGTGCAGCCGGTCCGCCTCGCATTTCGCTTGATCGACCAACGGCTCGAGCAGGCCGCGCTGACGCTTGGTGCGACACCGTGGCGCGCGTTCGCGACGATCACGGTGCCGCTCGCCTTTCCGGGCATCGTCGCCGGCAGCGTGCTGTGTTTCTCGCGCAGCCTCGGCGAATTCGGCGCCACGATGGCGTTCGTAGGGAACATTCCGGGCGAGACGCGCACGCTGCCGCTCGCAATCTACAGCTACACGCACGTACCGAACGGCGATGCCGCCGCGATGCGACTCGCGTTGCTCTCGATCCTGCTGGCGCTAGCGGCTCTCGGTACGAGCCATTGGATCGGTCGCCGCGCAGAGCGCCTGCTCGGCCAATCGCGACCTCGAGACGAGCGTGCTTGACATCGACGTCGAATTCCGCCGCGGATCGTTCACGCTGGCGGCGAAAGCGGACATCGAAGGCGGCGTCACCGGCGTGTTCGGTCCGTCCGGCTGCGGCAAGAGCACCTTACTGGCGTTGTTGGCGGGCCTGTTGAAGGCCCAGCGCGGTACGCTGACGTTCGACGGGCGGACGCTCGCGGACGCTGCGACCGGAACATTCGTGCCGGCGTGGCAGCGTCACTTCGGGCTCGTGTTTCAAGACGGCCAACTGTTCCCGCACTTGTCGGTGCGTTCGAATCTGTTGTATGGCTATCGGCATCTCGCGCCGAGCGAGCGCCGGTTCGAACTCGACACCGTGACGAAGCTGCTAGAAATCGATCCGCTGCTGCGGCGACGGCCGGTGCATCTCTCCGGCGGCGAGCGCCAACGCGTCGCGCTCGGACGTGCGCTGTTGTATTCGCCGCGGCTGTTGCTGATGGACGAACCGCTGTCGTCGCTCGACGAACGTCTGAAACAGCAGATCCTGCCGTTTTTGAAACGCGTGAAGGAGGAGACGGGGGTCCCCATGATCTACGTCAGTCACTCGCGTGCGGAAGTGGATTACCTCGCCGACCGCGTGCTCTTGATGTCCGAGGGCCGTCTCGGCGCGGCAGGCTCATAGCGGCGGCGACGCGGCGCAGGCCGCCCTTCGTCTCGAATCGAAACGCGCATCTCCCAGTTGGCGCGACGCTCAGGCGCTGACGCCGAGAATGACGCTCGAAGCCTTGAACACTGCGGTCGCCGGTTTGCCTTCGGCGAGTGCGAGCGCCTCGGCCGCGCCGTTCGTGATCATCGCGGCGACGGTGTTGCCGCCGCCGAGCGCGATGACCACCTCGGTGTTCACCGCGCCGGTGACGAGCCGCTCGATCGTGCCCGAGAGGCGGTTGCGCGCCGACAGTTTCATCGGGGCGCCGTCCTCGATTGCGACGATCACCGACGACGCCTTCACCAACGCGACGACGCGGCTACCGACTTTGAGAGCGAGGTTCTCCACGCTCTCGTGCGTAATGACCGAGACGATTTCGTCGCCGCCGGATAGCTTGACCTGCACTTCGTCGTTGACTGCGCCGGTCTTGATGCGCGTGACCTTGCCGGCGAATTGGTTGCGAGCGCTCGTCAACATCATGAATCTCCCGAGAACGCCGAGATTGCGCGCGCCGCCTTTGACGCGCGCGTTCAACGATTCGATGAAGCGCGCGTGTTCGGCTTCGACCTTGCGAAAGGTATCGACCAGTTGCTGACCGCGCGCGGTGAGGCGCGTCGCGCCGCCGCCTTTACCGCCGACGGAGCGTTCGACGAGCGGCTTGTCGGAAAGGTTGTTCATCGCGTCGATCGCGTCCCACGCGGCCTTGTACGTGAGACCGACGGCCTTCGCGGCGGCGGTGATCGAGTTCGTATCGCCGACGCTCGCGAGCAAATCCATCCAGCGCTTGCTGCCGAGCTGTCCGCTCGCGGTCTGCACCGACAGCGCGCTGCCGATGCGATAGGGCATTCGAGCCATGGGTCTTCGCGCGTTCGAGAGTGGGCGCGATGTTACCCGAAGGCAGGACGCGTCGATAAGCGCGGCGGGTCGGGTTACGCCGGATCGGCGATCTTCGCGATCTTCTGGATGAACTGCTCGAGGCGGCGACGATCGCGTACGGGCATTTCCGCGAACTCGATACCGCACGCGAGTTGACCGGTCTCTTTGTTGAACGCCTGGTGACGCACGACCGCGCGCGCGCTCAGCGTGAGAAGGTGTGGAATTTCGATCTCGGCGCGCTCGACCACCGCGTTCGCGGGCAGCTGCGGGTCGAATTTGACGTTGAACACGACTCGACAACCGCCGGCCGAAATGTCGACCAAGTAGCCGGTCAACGGTCGTTCGTCGCGATGCAAAGTAATGCGCGCGCCGTCCTTGGTGACGCTGAGCGGAAGGCGGAAGCGCGCGGCGCGACGGCGCTGTTGGTACAGCAGCTGCGTCGGCAGGCGCAATGCGAAATACGGTACGCCGCGGTCTTCGAGCGTCTCGCGCACGCGCAGCTCGGACGCGTGCGCGTAGATGCCTTCGACGCGCCCGTACAAGCTGAACGGTTCTTGATCACGCATGAACCGCATGCCGTTGCGCGGCCGAATGTCCTCGAGCAGGAATTCGCCGTCGCTCACTTCGAGCACGCGCGCCGTGAATTCTTCGTCGGCGCTATCGAAACGCAGTCGTACGGCCGAACATTGGTCGCGGAAAATGCGAAACACACGCTCGATCTCGGCGCGATCGCTCAAGAATTGGCTCGTGTTCGCGCCGGCCGTGGCGTGCGCTTCGTTCATCGCGCACCGCAATGGCGATCAGGCGAGTGTGATCGACATCCCGTCGCCGAACGTGCGGGTCGTGCCGCGCGCCGTGTAGGTCGAATCCGCATCGGTACCGCTCAGAATCCTTGCGAGTTCCGCTGCGGATTGTCGAGACCGGTGGATGACCTTACCGTTAACTGCGTTGTAGTGACGGCACTCCCACGCGAGCGTCGTCAGAGAAGTGTGAAGCGGTTCAAGTTTCTCGCGCTCTGCCGGCGCCGCGTGCCGCAAGTAGTCGCGCAACGCGACTCCATTCAGGGCACGGCTCAAGCGATCTTCCATTCGGCCGATGGATTCGGCGCTTGCTTGCTTGGCGTCGGCCGCCGCGATCAATGCGTCGGGATCGCGCCGTTCGAGCGCGTCGCTTTCGTTCGCCAGTATGTCTTTGAGGCTCGCGAACGCGTCGATGAGCCGGTGCAGCGTTTCTGTCAGCTCGTTCGACACCGCGCGCCCGTCAGAGATCGTCTTCGAATTCTTGGAATTTCTGCGCGAGGCGCACCGGGTCGACGTGATAGCGGCCCTCCGATATGGCCCGCCGAATCGAATCCACACGCGCCGAATCGACCGCCGGCAGGTCGGCCGCCGCGCTCGCTGCGGAACGCAGTGCTTGCGCGCCGCCGCTGAGTTCGACTCGGTCTTGCCGCGGCTGCGCTGACGCGGCCTCGGCGCCCGCGCGGCCCACATCGGCAGGGGTCCCCGCGCGATTTTGGTCGCGAACTTGGTTCGAGCCGATGTTGTTGAAGTTGATGGCCATGGTCGCTGCGCCCGTTACGTCGCCTTACGGTGCTATCGGCACCGTCACCGGTAACTTTAGCCGAAAAAATCGATCGCGCCGTGACGGCGTCCGCCAACGGGCGTGTTGCGCCGCGTCACGGTTTCGGTCCGGTGGTCACCAGGCCGGGCTCGACGACCCATGCTTTGACGACGCGGGACGACGAGACGTTGCGCACGGCGATCTGTTCGCCCGGCATGCCGTTGTCGAGCGCGGTGCCGTTCATGCTGACGGCCACCGCGCCTTGGCCGGATTGAATGCGCACCGCATCGCCTTTGTTCACGGCGATCGGAGCGACGAGTTGGCGGATGGTCAATACCGCACCCGGTGCGACCGGCCGGCGCACGGTCCAGCCGACGATGCGGCTTGCGTCGTCGATGTATTGGCCGCGCAGGTCGGCAAGGTTGCGCGGCTCCATCGCGATGTCGCTCGCTTGCAACGGCGTTTGTCCCGGCAACGCATGTACCGCGATCGCGACCGGCTTCCATACTTCGATCGAGGCGGTCAGCGCGGCCGCCCATGGCTGCGGTGTTTCGCAGCGCACCGTCACCGACGTGCGGCCGAAGCCGCGCGCACCGTGCGGGGTCGTCTTCAGATCGTCGCAGACGGGGAAGCGCAGGCGCGCGTCCGGTGCGTCGACCTCGACGCGGACGTCGGCATTCGGGAAGTCGATGCGTGCTGCGTCGAGGAGAACTTGTCGGGTCCACGCGGCGAGTTCCTCGCCGCCCAGTTCGGGCGTCGGTTGCGCACAGAGCGCGGGCGCCGCGAGGGCGAGCGCCAAAGATACGTAAGCACCGATGAGTGGACGCATGTCGCGTTCCCTTTGTGTCGACTCATTAATAGCAGACGCGCTCAATCTGTCTCGTCGGCCGTTGGCGATCCTCACGGCCGATGTGCGTCGGCCATGCGGGTCGCGCCTTGCAGGTCGGCCGGCGTTGGTCGGGCGGTGCCGACCCGCGACCTCGGACGATGGCCGGCAGGGCCGCGCGCGAAGATCGCGACGGGCGGCAGCATCTTGCCGCT
>DASRZO010000566.1:0-8784 GCA_035686405.1 Pseudomonadales bacterium
ACAGGTGGATTATTCGTTCGCCGACTACGACCTGACGTCGGTCACCGCATACCGCGGCTGGAATTTCTGGCCGACGAACGACGGCGACAGCATTTCGATCCCCGCCGTCATCAACGCCGGCCAGCACGTCGACGACTCGCAGTGGAGCCAAGAGTTGCGCCTCGCGTCGGCGGCCGGCGGGTCGGTCGATTGGGTCGTGGGTCTGTATTACTTCTATCAGACGCAGGACAACTCGAGCTATGCGCAGTACGGCCCGAATGCCGGTGCGTACCTCGGCCGCGCGGTGTTGAACAACGGCTATTCGCTGGCGCACCAGGACTTGAACACGGACAGCTACTCCGGCTTCGGTCAAGGCACGTGGCACGTCACCGATCGGTTCGATCTCACCGCCGGCATTCGTCAGACGTACGAGCGCAAAACCGCGCGCGTGATCCGCGACGTCGCGACGGGTAACCCGGCAATCGGTGCGGTGTTTCCCGCGTACGACTCCGGCACGCTCGACGTGAGCACGACGCGACCGTCCGGACTCGTTAGCGCGAGCTACAAACTCACCGACGACGTGCTCGTCTATTCGTCGCTGTCGTCGGGCGCAAAAGCCGGCGGTATCAATCCGATCGTCCCGAATCCGGCACTCGGAGTCGAATCGCTCTTCATCGAGCCGGAGAAAGCGAAGGACGCGGAACTCGGCGTGAAGACGACGTGGTTCGACCGTCGTCTGCAGCTCAACGCGAACCTGTTCTGGACCAACGTCGAGGACTACCAAGCGACGCTGCTGGTACAAACGACGCCCGGCGTGTTTTCGCAGGTGTTGTCGAACATCGGCAAAGTGCAGACGCGTGGCTGGGAAGTCGAGGCGACGGCGGTTCCGCTCGAAGGTCTATCGCTGTCGTTGGCCGCGTCGTTCAACGACGCGACGTACGAGTCGTACAAGAACGCGCCGTGCCCGGCCGAATCCGCGCTGTCCGGTCAGACCGTCTGCAATCTGACGGGCAATCCGGTCGTCGGCGCGCCGCGTTGGGTGGCGAACCCGAGCGTCGCCTACGAACACGAGATCGGACACGGGCTCACGTTGCACACGGCGTTGGACTACGCGTGGCGTTCGGACTTCTTCGGTGCTCCCGACAACTCCGTGTTCGCGAAGATCGACGCGTACGGGTTGTTGAATGCGCGAATCGGCGTGTCCGGCGACATCCAGAAGACGTCGTGGGATCTGACGTTCTGGGCTCAGAACCTGCTCGACCAAGCGTATGTCGTCGGCGGTCTCGGTGCCGGCAACTACGGCTCCTACTTCGAGTATCCCGGTCAACCGCGCTCCTACGGCGCGACCTTCCGGTTGGGTTTGCTGTGATGCGCCGGCACATTCGAGCCTTCGCGCTGCGCGTCGCGCCCCTGGTGCGACGCGGCGAATCCGCGCGGCAATGGGAAATCCATCGATCGACCGTGTTGCTCGTGGCCCTGTTGGCGGGCCATCCGACGTTCGCGGCGACGACGGCGGATGCGGCATCGAGCGTCAACGCGAATGACGCGCCGACGCTCGACAACGAACGTTTCGACGCCTATGCGACCAGCTCCGGCAACTTGACCGGCGTGTGGGCCGAGCAGAACACGCGCGATGCGATCTATGCCGCGCTGCGGCGCAAGGAGACATTCGCCACGTCCGGCACGCGCCTGCAGTTCCGTTTCCGGTACACGCCAAAGGGCCAAATCCGGTCGTGACGCCAACGGGACGATCGAGTCGCGATGAGCGAATGGGCCGCGTGGTCGACATGAGTGATCGAGATCACGGCGCGGATGCGTCGAAGCCCGTGCTCGAGCAAATCGCTGCGCTGATAGCAGGTTTGCGCTACGGCACGATCGAGATCGTCGTGCACGACGGTCGAGTCGTGCAGATCCAGCGAAAAGAGAAGTTCCGTTTCGCCGACGACGCGCGGAGTACGGGCCGCGAATCGCGAGGCGGCGATGACTGACCGGGATTTCGCGCTCGTCGAACGAATTCCGCTGCTCGGCGAGCTGTGGAGTGACGCGTTTCGCATCGCGTTCGGGGTCGCCGACGCGTTGCTGCTGACGATGCTACGAGAATACGACTGGACCACCGACCGAAGGGAGATCGAATCGCATGCCAATTGCCGCCATCAACGCCCGCAATCAATTCGCCGGGAAGGTCGTCGAGATCATTCGTGGGCCGGTGCTGTCGGAGGTTGACGTCGAGACCGCTGCCGGCATCGTGACATCGGTGATCACGACGCGGTCGATCGATTCGCTCGATCTCAAGGTCGGCGAGCCGGTCCTCACGGTCTTCAAATCGACCGAAGTGCTGATCGCCAAACTCTAGATGTGCCTCGTGATCCACAAACCGCGCGGCGCGCAGATTCCGGACGAGCTGCTCGCGTCGGCGTCGCATTACAACCCCGACGGTTTCGGCATCATGGCGTTCGACGCGTCCGGCGGCATCGACGTGCGGCGCCGCGCGCGCACCCGTCTCGCGGAACTCAGACGCTTGTATCGCGAACGCGAGGAGTTCGAGTGCGTCGTGCATCTGCGCTATCGCACGCGCGGCGCGATCGAGCTCGGGAATACCCAGCCGATGCGCATCACCCGCGACATCTACATGGTGCACAACGGCACGGTCGACGTCGGCTTGCACACCGAAGAACGGTCCGACACGTGGCATCTGATCGAAGACTATCTGCGCCCGATCTTGCGACGCCGCCCGGACAATCTGTACGACGCCGGGTTCGCCAAACTGATCCGCGCGTGGGCCGGCGAACACAACCGGTTCGTGTTCATGGATGCGCGGCGCGGCGCGACGGTGGTCATCAATCGCGAGTCGGGCGTGGCGTGCGGCGACTTGTGGCTCAGCAACGCGCGCTGGTTCGACGCGACGGGTTTCGAATGGTTTCGCGACTGGAGCGGACCGGTCGAGGTGCGGCGCGAGTTGACGTTTCTTGCGTAGAAAAATCGCGCGCGCGCGGAGCGGCGCCTCGCCGTATCGACTGCTCATTTACGTGGGCGCGCGGTCGAGCGGAGCCGTCGGCGCACCTCGCTCAGAGGCCTTCTGCCAGCCTTCGCGCGAGGTTCATGGCGTGCACGCGCAACTCGGGCACTGCCGTAGCCTCCCAGAATCGCGCGCGCAATAGCGGCCCGATGTAATAGAGCGAACGCGACGGCACTCCGGTTCCATCCACCAGCGCGAGATCGTCGGTGACGTCGACGCCGCAATGCAGCGGATCGGCGCGAATCGAACCCCGCTGCAGCAGGTTGCCCAACAACGGGTCGTCGAGGCGTGCGATATCGGTCTGCGGTCCCGTGCAATTGACCACCGACCCCACGCGGAATTCTCGGTAGCGTTCCGCGCTCACCGCGCCGCCGCGCGCAACGATGCGCGCGGTGATGCCGGTGACGTCGGTGTCGAGTTGGTCGAGACGCCCGGCGATCGTGGTGAGCTCGCCGTTCTCGATCAACCGCTGCAGCAGCGCGAACGGCAACGGTGCAGCGCGATGCCGATGCGTTTCCCAATACGCTCGGACATGACGCAGGAAACGCGCGCGCTCCGGCTCCGCCAGTGCGCTCCACAATCGCGGTGTGATCGGTCGCAGCGAGGTCAGTACTTCGCGCCAGTCCACGCCCGTTGGGGCGAGCTCGGCGACGTAACGCCGCACCGAGCGCAGATACGCGAGCGCCGTAGCCGCGCCGGACAGAATGTCCGGGGGGCGATGCGCGAACGAAGGGGCGGCGGTTGCGGCGCGATGCGCCTGCGGTAACAAGCCGTGGCGCGACAGCGCGATCATCGGCGCGCGCAAGCCGCGTTGGTGCAGGTCCAGCGCGACGTCGAGCATCGTGAGGCCCGTGCCGAGCAAAAGGACCGGCTCGTCAGGATCGACCTGCTCGAACGCTGCCGGTGCCCAGGGATCGGCGACGTAGCGGTACGTGCTGCGAATACCGGTACGCTCCACCACGGATTCGGCCGGCGGGGAGTTGCCTACGGCGAGCACCACGCGATCGAACCGGCGCTTCCAACCGTTGGTGAATTCCGCTTCGGCACCGTCGGGATCGACGGTGATGTCGGTCGCTTCGCGCAATATCTGTTGCAGCGTGGACCCCGCCGCTCGGCCGCGCTTTGCATCGGTCAGTACGTGCTCGAGATATTCGCCGTAGATCGACCGCGGTACGAAGCTGCCGCCGCTGATGGAGTAGTCGCGCGCTTGCGCGAATCGCAGAAAGTGATCTTCGTCGTCGGGAAACGCGCTCATGCGGCCGGCCGGTACGTTCAGCACGTGCGCCGGCGTACGCGTGCCGTATGCGACGCCGCGCGCCCATGCACCGCGGCGGTCGACCAGCATCACGTGTATCGGCTTGCGCGACTGCGCGCGCAGCAGATGGGCCGCAACCAACGTGCCGCAGAAGCCGGCGCCGATGACGAGGATGCGCGTCCCGACCGTGTCGGCGGCGAACGTCATCGAGCCGGCGTACCCGTGTGGCGACAGGTCGTCCTTGTCGTCGGCGCGATCGTCATGTCCACTAGTCCGTTTCCCATCGCTGCGGCTTGCGCGCCGTCGCGAAGATCAGGTAGCGCTCGAGGCGAAAACGCGCCACAGCACGGCGGGATATTCGGGGAGGCTCCGTGTGAGGGGCGTCGACGGGTGTCATGTGAACGTCCGGCAGTCGGTTTCGAAATGCGCTGCTCAACCGATCGAGCTGCGCCAACGGGCTTCTCGAGGCGCGGGCGGTCATGCGTTGGCGCGGGGCGACCGGCGACTGGGTCGAGACCCGTCGGTTGGTACGCGCGCCGTCAGCGGTCCCAGAACACCAGCGTGCGCAGTTCGATGCTGCGACGTGGTCGCGCCGTTGGCGGCGCGGTCGGATCTTCGAACGCAGTATGTGCAGTTGCTCGCGCGGTGCCGTCGGTGCGCGAATCGAAGATCTTCAGCAGCAGCACTTCGGACGGCGTCATACGCGGGAAGTAGTACCAGAGATGGCGAGGGTTGTATTTCACCGCATACGTCTCGCCGACTTTGTCCGGATACACGAGATCGCTCGGCACCAGGTCGCCGAACGCGATCGTGCGCGCATCGCAGACCGCGAGCGGCGATTGCTCCACCGCATGCCCGATCGGACGCCATAGATTCAGTATCGCGAAGCGCTTATTCAGACGTTTCTGCGCTTCCTCCGCGGGAAGGTGGTCGCGCACGCGGCGCGGGCCGGACACGAAGGTCTGATCGTTGTGGACCGCCCGCACCGGTTCGCGGATGCCGGATCGGCCGTGGTTCGGCGTGCCGTCGCGCAGGGTGTGGTCGAAGACGACGACCTTCACCGCACCGGTGACGCGTTTGATCAGGTCTTCGGCCTCGCGGTAGTAGTTTTCGCGGATCGCTGCCTCGCTCTCGAAATCTTCGACGGCCGTCTCGTGATGCCGCAGTTCGAAACCGGTCTTGTCGAGCGAAAAGCCGCGCGCGTATTCGGGCAAGCGGCCGTTGCGAATCACCACGCGTTGCGGTTCGCGTACGCCGCTGTAGCGCGGAACGCCGGGCGGCGGCTCGAACGTGTACGAGACCGGGCGCGTGCCGGTGTCGTGTAGATAGTTGAGGTCCGCTTCGACGGCGATGGCGGGCGCGTACGGTCTCGTGGCGGCGGCGGTGGTCATCTCAATCTGCTCCGTTCATCCATGTCTCGCTGCATGTTTTCACTGCTGAATCCACGGCAGGCCGCGGTGACGCCAGCCGCCGAGTTGTCCGCGTCGCCGCGAGTTGTCGAGTTCGCCTTCGAATCCTTCGGCGATGCTGAACGCGTGTTGCCAGCCGGCTTTCGTCGCTTGGGCCGCCGCGGCCGCAGAGCGTTTGCCGCTGCGGCACAGAAACAGCACGACGGAGTCTTTCGCTACCCGCGCTTCGAGCTCGCGCAGGAAGTTCGGGTTCGGAACCATTCCGACGCCGTTCGCCCATGGCGCGTGCAACGTACCCGGGACGTAGCCGACGAAGAGCCTTTCTTCGGGACTGCGCACGTCGATGATGATCGCGGCCAGCGACGTGAACAGTTGCCATGCGTCGACCGGCGCGATCGAGCCGGCGTAGCCGAGCTTCGCCTGCGCCGCGCGGCGGCGTGCTTCGTTCAGGATCGGGTTCTCGACGATCGCGCGGGCGTGCGCGTCGATCGGGATGGAATGGTGTTCGCTCGGACGGGGTCGTTCGTGACCGACTGATTGCAGCGACATCGTTGCCTCTTGCGGGTTGTTCGAAAACGTGGCGCCCACGATAGGCGTGCGACGACGGGGTCCAAAGGAATTGTTCATTCGATGCTTAGATGCGATGGAATTAAATCTATTGAGATAGTAGAGATTGGTGCGATGCGGAGCGGTTACGGCCGGTACGGCGCCTCGCTCGGCAAGATGACGCCGACATCCTTCGCATAGTGATCCCACTCCTGTACCAGTCGGCCGAGACGCTTCGGTTCGGTCGCCGACAGGTCGCGCGTCTCGCCCGGGTCGCGCGCGATGTCGAACAGTTGCCAGTCGCCGTCGAATAAATGCACGGCCTTCCAATCGCCCGTTCGTACGGCGCGGGCGCCGAACAACTCCCAGCCAACGGCTTCGGTGGGGGGATGGACGCGCTCGGCATTGCCGACGAGATATGGCACCCACGAGGTGCCGCGGACCGCCTGCACGGTACGGCCTTCGAACGCAGTCGTCGGCGGCGGTGCCCCGGCGAGTTCGATCAGCGTCGGCAACACGTCGGCCACCGTGCCGAACGTGTTGCTGATCGCGTGCTGGCGTTTGAGCCCCGCGTATTCGACGAATGCAGGCACGCGCGTACCGCCTTCGGTCGTGTATGCCTTGTAGAGCCACGAGGGCGCGGTGGCGGCTTGCGCCCAGCCGGGGCCGTAGCCGAGGTACGACGTCGCGGTACCGAGGTTGTCGAGCCGGTTGTCGGCGGCGTCGACGAGCTGACGCATGCGCGGGATCGTACCGGCACGCAGGTCGACACCTTCGGCGCCGTTGTCGGACATGAATAGGATCAGCGTGTTGTCGAATTGATTGGTGCGCTTCAAATAGTCGACGACGCGACCGACGTTGCGGTCGAGGCGATCGACCATCGCCGCGTAGATTTCCATGAGACGGGCTTGTTCGGCGCGCTGCTCGGGCGACAAGTCGCGCCATCCGCCGTTCTTCAGAACCGGCGTGTGCGCGACGACCGCGGGATCGAGCAGTCCCAATTCGCCCTGTCGGCGCAGCCGCGCGTTGCGTAGTTCGTCGAAGCCGGCGTCGTAGCGACCGCGGTATTTGGCGATGTCGGCAGCCGGCGCCTGCATCGGCCAATGCGGCGCGGTGAAGGCGAGGTATGCGAAGAACGGTTTGCCGTCGCCTGCCGACTCGTGGAAGAAGTGCAGTAGCTCGTCGGTGAACGCGTCGCTCGAGTAGAAGTCGGCGGGTAGTGCGTCGAGCGTCGTGCCGTTGCGCCGATAGGTGTATCCGCCTTTGGTCGGATCGGTCGACAAACCCAAGCCGAAATGATTGTGGCCGCCTTGCAGCAACGCGAAGCTGTAGTCGAAGCCGCGCCGCGATGGATCGGTTTCGGGCGTCGTGCCGAGATGCCATTTCCCGGACATCAGCGTCGTGTATCCCGCTGCGTGCAAACGTTCCGGTAGTGCCGCGATGTCCGGTCGCAGGTAACCCTCGAACCCGGGGTGGCCTTTTTGATTCGGCGCGAGCAGTTCGGCCATGCTGCCGAGACCGGCCAAGTGATTGTCGCTGCCCGACATCAGCATCGAGCGCGTCGGAGAGCACGTCGGCGCCGAATGAAATCCCGTGAGCCGCAACCCCGAATACGCCAACGCATCGAGATTCGGCGTATCGATTTCGCCGCCGAACGCGCCGACGTCGGAGAAGCCGAGGTCGTCTGCGACGATGACGAGGAAGTTCGGCCGTGGGTCCTTTGCGAACGCGGTCGACGCGGCCACGAAGGTGAGGATGGCGAGCGCGAGACGTCCTCGCGCCGGAAAGATTTTCATCGAATGGCTCCCGCTCTTTTTGCGCAGCGATTCGATCAGACAAATTCCATCATGTCAGTAAACATGATCGAATTACTATAGATAAAAGAGGGCGTCTGGAGAGCGTACGGCGAATCGGTCGTGCGCACGCCGCGGCACCTTCGCCGATAAGTCGAACGCAGAGTGGCCGATCGAGCGCGTCGCGAAGACCGCGACGACGGGCCCCCTATGGCTCGGCGAAGTCGGGTCGCTAAGCGCGCTTGCGCGCGGCCGCTTTTCTTCGGCGCGACGCGGGCTTTTCGATGATGTTCGCGACGGTACGATGCTCGAGGATTTCCGCAGTCGCGTCGCGCACTTCGAGCAGGACCCGCCGGATCGAGCAGGTCTCTGCGTCGACGCAGTCGTCGCATTTGCGGTACGCCATGCGACTCGCGCACGGCGACAGCGCGAGCGGCCCGTCGATCGTCCGGATCACCTCGGCGAGCTCGATCTCGGCCGCCGGCCGACCCAACATGTAGCCGCCGAGTTTGCCGCGGGTGCTGTGCACGAGTCCGCGTCGTTTGAGGTCCAGCAGGATCTGCTCGAGGAATTTGCGCGGGACCCGCGCCGTTTCGGCAATGCCGGCGATTTGCGCCTGTTCGCCGGGTTCGAGTTGGGCCAGAGCGCTCAGCGCGCGGAGGGCATAGCGGGCCTTTTGAGACAGCATCCGAAGCGGCATCCGGTGATTTGGTGTGGCCGTATCTTCTGCGCTTTGACCGTTCGGTCAAGCCTCGCTGTCTCTCCCGATGAGCCGGAATGGTGCAT
>DASRZO010000567.1:0-8120 GCA_035686405.1 Pseudomonadales bacterium
CCTTGCGCCGCCTCGCCGTTGTTCGGGTCGGTCTCGAGCAGCGTGCGGTAGTAGTTCAGCGCGTTGTCGAATTCCGGTTCGATGATGCGCCCGGCCGCGAACGCGATCTCCGCCTGTTCGAGCAGCGAGTTCGTCGACGAACGCCCGCGCTCGCGCGGACTCGCCTGTGCGACGACCGGCGCCTCGCGATCGGCGACGGTCTCCGGCGCGAGCGCGGTATCGCGTTTGACGAATACCCACGCGGCGAGCACACCGGCGATCACGATCGCCGATGCCGCGCCGAAGTTGCTTGCGGTCGAACTCGCCGTCGTGCCGGGGCCACCGCCGAACAATGCCGTCGCCATGTCAGGCCGTCCCGTGCAGCGCGAGGAATCGGTCGCGCAGTCGTCGAATGCGGGTGAACACCGCGCCGATCACGCCGTCGATCGTGTCTTCGCGCGCAGCCACCGAGTGTCGCCGGCGCGTCGACGGATCGGCCGTGAGTTCGCGGTGCTTCTGCACCGCCGACTCGATCGACAGCCGGCACTGCCCGCCGTGCAGCGGCTTCAGCAGGAACCGGAAGATCTGGCCGTAGTTGATCAGGTCGATCAGCAGTTGCGCGTCGGAGCGGGTGCTCGCGACGATCGTGACGAGTTCCGGCACGTGCCGCTTCAACGTCGTCGTCAGCGTCGCGATCTGCGTTTCGTCGACGGCCGTGTCGGTCAGCATCACGCCGATCGGATGCCGCTCGAGCGCGGCGACCGCTTCGTCGAGCGATTGCGCCCGGTGCAAGCGATGGCTGCCGTCGAGCGACGCCTCGAGCGCGGCGACCATCGCCGCGTCGTGCGTCAGCACCAACACGTCGATGTCGCGGATGTCGGCGTCGATGCGCCGCGGCTGGACGTGGCCGTTGGGGTCGCGCTGCACGGCGCGCCGTTGGATCGGCGTCAGCACGGGTCGGCGCATCGGCGCCGGATGCGTATTCGTCGTCGCGCCGGCACGCGCGGCATCGGCACGCGCCAGCGCATCGACGTCGCGACGGGTGTCGGGAGCGCCGGGTCGGGGGCCGGCGTCGCGAGTGCCGGGGCGGCCGAGCGCTTCGCGGCGCGCGGCCGAGCTCGGCGCACGCGTCGTCGATGGATTCGCGGCCCGCATCGGTTCACTCGCAGCGCCGACCGGCTGCGAGGGGGCCCCTCCTACCCGCTCGTCACCAAGCGCCGCGTCGACCGCGAGGCCGATCGCTTCCTTCAATTGTTCGCTCGGACACGGCTTCGTCAGATACCGGAAGACTTCGCCTTCGTTGATCGACGCTTCGATCGCCTTCAGATCGGCATAGCCGGTCAGCAGTATTCGCATCGCATTCGGCGCGAGGTGTTTCACCGCTTTCAGCACTTCGACGCCGGTCATGCCGGGCATGCGCTGGTCCGAGACGATGACGTCGACCTCGTGATCCCGCAGCAAGTCGAGCGCCTCGGGGCCGCTGTTGGCGAGCAGGACTTCGTAGTCGCGGCGGAACATCGCGCGCATCGATGTCAGCACGCGCCGTTCGTCGTCTACGAAAAGGACCGTCCCGCGCTTCGCAACCGCTTCCATCACGCGGCCTCCGCGGCGGGGCCAGCGGCGTCGAGCGCTGCGGGGCTGACGCCGCGATCGACCGGCAAGCTGATCGTGATCGTCGTGCCGACGCCGACCTGCGAGTCGACCGCGATCTTGCCGCCGTGCTCGTCGACGATCTTGCGCACGATCGAGAGTCCGAGGCCGGTGCCCTGCCCGACCGGCTTCGTCGTGAAGAACGGATCCATGATCTTGTCGAGGTGTTCGGGCGCGATGCCGCAGCCGGTGTCGCACACTTCCACGTCGACCCAACCGTCGCGCGCCTTCGTCGTGATCGTGAGCGTGCCTTTGCCGTCCATCGCCTGCACGGCGTTCGTGACGAGGTTGATGAAGACCTGGTTGATCCGCGACGGCGCACACAGGATCGCCGGCACGTCGCCGAAGCGGCGTTCGACGGTCACGCCGTACTTCAGCAGGTTGCGCGTGATCAGCAGCGTCTTCTCGAGGCCCTCGCGAACGTCGAAGCGATCTTCGACGGCGCGGTCGAGGCGGCTGAAATCCTTCAGGCTCTGCACCAATTCGCTGATCTGGTTGAGCCCTTCGGTACTGTCCTGGGTCAACGTCACGATCTCGTCGATCGTCTCCGTCAGCGCTTTCGGATCGGTACGGTCGGCGAGCCGTTGCACCGCCGCGTGCACTTCGCCCGACTGTAGGCCGCGCGCATCGACGAGCGCCGCGAGGCGCGCGGCGTTGGTGACGCACTCGCGCAGCTCTTCGACGTTCTCCGCGGTCACCGTCGCGTTGTTGACGACGTACAGCAGCGGCGTGTTGATCTCGTGCACGATGCCGGCGACGAGCTGGCCGAGCGACGACATCTTCTCCGCCTGCACCAACTGCACCTGTGATTCCTTCAGATCCTCGTACGCGCGTTCGAGGTCCCGTGTACGCTCGAGCACGCGCGCCTCGAGCGACGTGTTGGCGACGGCGAGGTCCTCGTGGGAACGGTTCAGCGCGCGATAGCTGAACTGCAGGCGGACGCCGAAGTAGCCGAGCATCAGCAGCAACAGCACCGTGTACACGTTCAGCAGCACGCGCGAATCGTTGACGGTCGTCAGCCGGTACAGCGTGTCGCGCGTGATGAGTTCGTGCAGGTTCATCACCTGCCGCTGGAAGCGGCCGCCGACGATGTCGGCGAGATTCGTCTCGACTGCGCGCCGCACCGGCACCAGCGCGCGCATCGTCTCGATCAGCGCGAGGAAGCCATCGCGATCGCCGCCGACTTTGAATTGCGTGCCGGCGGCGAGCCGGTTGGTGATCGCTTCGATTTGGTCCAGATCGGATTCGGAGCCGCGCTCGGCGCGCTCGAGCACTTGCTGGGCGGCACGGAAGATCGAATCGGCGAGCGCCGGCGAACCGTGTTCGCGCAGACGCTTCACGAACGCGCGGCTGTCGCTGGTCAGCTTCGTGCGGCCGTCGAGATAATGCCTCTGGTTGTCGCGGAAACCGTCGATGCGGTCGCCGAGTCGCGCTGCCGATTGGTTCAGTTCGGCGAACTTGCGTTGCAGCGCTTCGGCCTCGGCGCGTTCCGAGCGGCGGCGATCGATCGAGTTGAAGGCGGCTTCGGCCATCGTGCGGAAGCGCACACCCCACGACGGGTCCGCCGGGAACAGCACGCGCAGATCGCGGCCGATCGCTTCGACGCGCGTATGCACGTCGGCGCCGAGCGATTGCAATTGTTTGTCGTCGTCGACTTGGAGGTTGCGCGAGTCGAGCGCGTCGCGTTCGATCTCGGCCGCGATCTCGCGCAGTTGCCGCAGATTTTGGTCGGCCTGGCGCCGCAGGCCGTCGTCGGCGTTCGTCGACAGCAGTACCAAGATGCCGAGCAAGGCGATCGCGAGCCCCGTCAACACTATGTTGGTCACGAACCGCAACATGACATCGGTCCCTCGGAGTCGTCCGGGGCGTGCGTCGCGTTCCGTCACGACACGATAACCGTCCGGCGTCGCGCCGCACGGGCACGCACATCCCGTCAGAGTCTATGGCCGGGGCCGCGCAGCATCTGCGCCGCGACCCACGACGGCGCAGAGACGCAGGTCACACCCGCACCGAAACGACGCAACGCGCGGCAGCTGCGCCGTAGCGGCCCGCCGTAACCGTGCCGTCGCCGACGGTGGCAACCATGCTGTAGGAGGCGGTGACAACTATGCCGTGGCAGGCGGCGCCCTCTATGATGGCCCGATGCCGCCGTACCGCCCCTCGACGACGCTGTTCGAAGACGCCATCGACATCCCGTCGTGGCTCGAGCACGACCGCACGACGCCGTTCGCCGCGCGCGTGCATCGTGATCGCGAGATCGCGGCGAAGGTCGGCACCGGCGACCCCGTCGCGCTCGTGCGCGGTTGGTGGAGCCACGTCTTCCACGGAACGGAGCGGACGCTCGGCGCGCGGCTGCAGCGCACGCGGTTGCTCGTCGGCGCGGCGATGCTCGGCTTCGGTATCGTCGCCGGCGTGGGTGTCGCCGGCGCTGCGTTCCATTACGACGGCTCGCGGCCGATCAACGTCGTCACGCTGCTCGCGGCGTTGGTCGCCGTGCAGACGGCGCTGCTGCTGTTGTCGCTCTTGTTGCTGCCCGGCCCGGCGCCCGGACTGCGCGCCGTGCAAGATCTGCTGACGTCGGTGAACCCGGGCGCTTTCGCGGCGGCGCTCGTGCGACGCATCGGCGACGTGCCGCGCGACGTTGCGCAATTGTTCGGCTGGCACCCGGCGCGCGCCGCGGCGAGCGGTCGTTTCGCGAAGTGGCAAATCCTCGCATGGGCGCAGACCGCAGCAATCGGCTTCAACGTCGCCGCGATCGTCACCGCGATCTCGCTGATCGCGTTCACCGATCTGGCGTTCGGCTGGAGCACGACGCTGACGATCGATCCGCAACGCGCCCACGGCATCGCCGCCGCGATCGCGTGGCCGTGGCGCGCGTGGCTTCCGGGCGCCGTACCCGACCTCGCGCTGATCGAACGTTCGCAGTTCTTCCGCCTCGACGGCACGCGTGCACTCGACGTCGGTGCATCGCGCGCGCTCGCCGGTTGGTGGTCGTTCGCGGTGCTCGCCGTCGTGACGTACGGCCTGTTGCCGCGCCTCGCATTCTTCGCGATATGCATCGCGCGGCTGCGCGCCGCCACGCGCGCGCTGCTGACCGACGACGCGCGGGTCGCCGCCCTGCTCGATCGCATGACCGCCCCCGCGGTCGAGACGGCCGCCGGCGAACCGGAGGATCCCCGACCCGCGAGCCCGCTGCCCGACTCCGCGCCCCATCGCGAGCTCGTTGGGTCGGCGCGAGCGGTCGTGTGGAGCGGCGCCATCGACCCCGCGCGCGCCGATGCCGACGCCCGGCGCGCGCTCGGCGTCGGCGTGCGCATCGCCGTCGCCGCCGGCGGCGGCAACGCGCTCGACGCCGACGCCCGGGCGATCGACGCGATCGCCGAGGCCGGCACCGGTCCGATCGTCGTGTTCACGCGGGCGTGGGAACCGCCCTTGCTCGAGTTCGGCGATTTCATCGCGGCGCTGCGCGCGCGCGTCGGGTCCGATGCATCGATCATCGTGACGCCCGTGGCCGAGGCCGGCGGCACGATCGATGCCGCGCAATTGCAGACGTGGGCGCGCGCCGTTGGCCGCATCGCCGATCCACGCGTCTATTTGGAGCAAGGCAACCCGGATCCTCGACGCGGCCGCGAGCCGGGTGCTGCATGAGCGCGCCGCGCTTCGCGATCGTCGGTCATCCGAACAAGGGCAAGAGCAGCATCGTCGCGACGCTCGCAGAAGACGACTCGGTCGCGATTTCGCCGGAGCCCGGCACGACCCGATCGGCCCGCACGTATCCGATGCGCCTCGACGGCGTCGTTTTATACGAACTCACCGACACGCCCGGGTTCCAGCGTGCGCGCGAAGTGCTCGCGTGGCTCGTCGCGCACGATCGCGGCGCCGGCGCGCGAACGGCGGTGGTGCGCGAGTTCGTCGAGCAGCACGCGCACGACGATCGGTTTCACGACGAATGCGAATTGCTGCGACCGATCCTCGACGGCGCCGGCATTCTGTATGTCGTCGACGGCAGCCGGCCGTACGGCGGCGAATACGAACCGGAGATGGAGATATTGCGCTGGACCGGCCGCCCGCGGATGGCGTTGATCAACATGATCGGCAGCGGCGACCACGTCGACGAATGGCGTGCGGCGCTATCGCAATACTTCTCGATCGTGCGGGTGTTCGACGCGATGCGCGCGGACTTTTCCCGGCGCATCGAGCTGTTGCGCGCATTCGGCGCGCTCGACGAAACGTGGGCGGCGCAACTGAACGACGCCGCGGCGGCACTCGAGCGCGACCGCGACCGGCGCCGCACGCGCGCCGCGACGGAGATCGCCGATCTCTTGATCGCCGTGTCGACCGCGACCGAATCGGCGAAGCTGCCGGACGACGGACCCGATCCCGCCCTCGAGGAGGCGACCCGTGCGCGCCTCAGGCGCGCCGTTGGCGCGCGTGAGCAAGCGGCGCGCCGCGCGGTGCAGGAGATCTACCACCACGACGGGCTCGACGCGCACGAAGCGACGGCGGCATTCCTCGACGAGGACGTTTTCTCCGAACGCAGCTTCAGCGTGTTCGGGTTGTCGTCGTCGCAGCTCGCGCTGACCGGCGCGGCATCCGGCGCGGTCGCCGGCGGCGTCGTCGATGCCCTCTTCGGCGGCACGTCGCTGTTCCTCGGAGCCGGCATCGGCGCGCTGATCGGCGCCGCCGGCACGCTGCTCGGTTCCGACCGCCTCGCGAAAGTCGAAGTGCTCGGCCAACCGCTCGGCGGTTTCGTGCTCGAAGTCGGACCGATCACCGATCCGAACTTCCCGTGGGTGATGCTCGGCCGCGCGTTGCTGCATGCCAGGCTCGTCGCCGAACGCAATCATGCGCGGCGCGAAGGATTCGTGATCGACGCCGGTCGCGGCGAACACTTCGCCGACTCGATCGATGCTTCCGCGCGGCGCACGCTCGATGGGCTCTTTCGCAAACTGCGCTCCGACGGCGGCATCGACGCGACGGAGCGCCAGCGCATGATCGACACGATTTCGACCTGGGTGGAGCGGCCGGCATGACGCGCGTGCGACTGACCGCGACGATCACCGTGCCGGAACACGCCGTGCGGCTCGCATTCGTACGCAGCGGCGGACCCGGCGGTCAGAACGTCAACAAGGTGTCGACGGCCGTCGAGCTGCGGCTCGACCTCGACGCGGCCCAACTCTCACCGGGCGTACGCGCGCGCCTCGAACGGCTCGTCGGCAGCCGGCTGACGCAGGCGAACGAGGTCGTGATCTTCGCGCAGCGCTTCCGCACGCAGAAGGCCAACCGCGACGACGCATTCGCGCGGCTCGAAGAACTCGTCAGGAAGGCCGAACGCGCGCCGAAACGCCGAATCGCGACGAAGCCGACGCTGGCGTCCAAACGCGAGCGTCGGGCGACCAAGGACCGGCGCGGTTCTCTGAAGAAGTCGCGTGGACGGCCGTCCGCGGACGACTGATCACCAAGTGATGACGCGCTGAATCACCTGGCCGATCTGCTCCGGATTCCACGGATCGAGGCCGCGCTTGTTGACCCCTTCGGTGACGAGCATCCGATATGCATACAGCTGGTTCTGATTCGAGCCGAACGTCTGCCCGGTGATGTTCGATGCCTGATCGGACGCGAGGTAGCAAACGACCGGCGCCATGAACTGCGGCCCCATCTCGGCTTCGGTGTAGCTCGACATGCCGGGCAGATCCTTCGTCATCCGGGTCCACGCGTTCGGTGCGAGTGCGTTCACCGTGATGCCTTTGCTCGCGAGTTCCATCGACGCGATGCGCGTCAACGCGTAGATGCCCGCTTTCGCCGCGCCGTAGTTCGCTTGGCCGAAGTTGCCGAGCAGACCCGACGACGAGCTCGTGTTGATGATCCGGCCGCCGCGACCTTGCGCGACCATCTGCCGCGCCGCGGCCTGCAGACACGCGAACGTGCCGGTCAGGTGCACGTCGATCACCGCCTGCCACTCGTCCGGCGCCATCTTCAATAGCGTGCGGTCGCGCAGGATGCCGGCGTTGTTCACCAGGATGTCGAGCCCGCCGAACGTATCGACCGCCGTTTTGACGATCGCCGCGGCGCCTTCGAAGCTCGCGACCGAATGCGTATCGGCGACCGCGTCGCCGCCCGCCTTCTTGATTTCGTCGACGACCGTTTGCGCCGAGTTGCTCGAGCCTTCGCCGTTCAGCGAGCCGCCGGTGTCGTTGACGACGACGCGCGCGCCGTGTTTCGCGAACAGCAGTGCGTGCGCGCGGCCGATGCCGGTGCCGCCACCGGTGACGATCGCGATTTTGTCTTCGAGCAGTGCCATGTCGTTCCCCTCCTCGTTGAGGGGGACACCTTACCTATTTCGCCGCGCGCGCGTCACGTGCACCGAGGCCGAGACGTCGAGGTGGTGGCGGCACGGCGAATCGTTGCGCCGGACTCTGAGCGACATGGATGTCGCGACGAAGCCTACATGGATGTATTCACGGCGTGTCCGGCGCGGTGATTGCCGTCCC
>DASRZO010000568.1:0-5651 GCA_035686405.1 Pseudomonadales bacterium
GATGCTCGATCTCCGGGTGGAGCCGACCGAACCGTCCGAGCCGAACGTCGCCGTCCCACGCCGTCGCAGACTGACCGGGATGCAGCACGCGGTCGTCCGCCGGTTCGTAACGCAGCGCACCGCGGCCGCCGTGTTCGACGATCCGCTCGACATCGCCTTTCAGGTCGAAGAAGTCCACCGGGGCCCCGTCGTTCGCCCAGTTCTCCGGCTGCCGCGCGCCCCATAGCACGCCCCCGAGCAAAGTCGGCTGCGTCAACTCGCCCGACGCGCTGAAGCAACGACCGATCTCGAACAGCCTGACTCGCGCTTGCTGCCGGCTGACGTTCGCGATCAGCGTCTTCAGCAAGCCTGGCAACAGCGTGGTGCGCATCGACGACATGTCTTGCGCCATTGGGTTGGTCACGACGACGCTCGCCGCGTTCGGATCGAGCAGATCGGCCAACGCCGGATCGATGAAGCTGTACGTGATCGCCTCTTGATAGCCGAGCCCGCCGACGAAGCGTTTCAGCTCGCCGCGCGGCGTGGAATCGAGCGGCAAGCGGCCGAGTTCCAACCGCGTCTGCGGCATGCGCACCGGGATCCTGTCGTAGCCGCGCACGCGGCAGACTTCTTCGACGAGATCCACCTCGCGTTCGAGATCGAAACGATGCGACGGCACTTCGATGGACCACACGTCGTCCTCGCCGCGTTCGATCTGCGGATTGAATTCGAGCCGCGCGAAGATGCGCGACACGTCGTCCGCATCGACGGCTTCCCCGACATATCGCTCGAGACGCGACCGCCGTAGCGATATCGACCGCGACTGCGGCAAGTGCTCCGGCGACGCCGTATCGACGATGGGTCCCGGCGTCCCGCCGACGATCTCGAGCAGGAGGCGCGTCGCGCGCTCCATCGCGGCGAACTGCAGCCCGTGGTCGACGCCGCGTTCGAAACGCTGGGATGCGTCGGTCTGTAAGCCGAAGCGGCGCGCAGCGCCGGCCACGGCGCGCGGCGCGAAGAACGCACATTCGACGAATACATCGCGCGTCGCCGCATTGATGCCGCTGCGCTCGCCGCCCATCACGCCGGCGATCGCGATCGGTCCGCTGGCGTCGGTGATCAGCAGCGTGTCCGAGTCGAGCCCCACTTCACGGCCGTCGAGCAGCAACAACGTTTCGCCGGCGCGCGCGCGGCGCACGACGACCGCGTCGCGCAAGACGTTCAAATCGAACGCGTGCAGTGGTTGCCCGAGCTCGAGCATCACGTAGTTGGTCACGTCGACGACCGCATCGATCGACCGCAACCCCGAGCGCCGCAAACGCTCGCGCATCCACGTCGGCGTCTTCTTCGTGGGGTCGATCCCGCGCATGACACGTCCGAGGTAACGCGGGCACGCCGCACCGTCGTCGACGCGAACGGGAAACACGTCGCTCGATCGCGCCGCGACGGGCGAGCAATCGGGTTGCGCCGGGCGCGTTTGGTAGAGCACGCCGATCTCGCGCGCGATGCCGCGCACGCTCAAGCAGTCGCCGCGGTTCGGCGTCAGGTCGACCTCGAACGCCGCGTCGTCGAGCGCGAGCGCGGCGCGCAAATCCGTTCCCGCGCGATAGTCGCCGAACAGTTCGACGATGCCGCCGGCGTCGCCGTCGAGGCCGAGCTCCGCGCTGCTGCACAGCATTCCGAGCGATTCGACGCCGCGCAGCTTCGCGCGCTTGATCTCGATCTCGGGTAACTGGGCGCCGACGCGCGCGAACGCGCTCTGCATGCCCGCGCGCACGTTCGGCGCACCGCACACCACCTGCAATTCCGCGGTGCCGTCCCACACCCGACACACGGACAGCTTCTCGGCGTCCGGATGGCGCTCGACCGAGCGGACGTCGCCGACCACGACGCCGCTGAACGCGGGCGCCACCGGATCGACTGCATCGATCTTCAAGCCCGCCATCGTCAACCGATGCGCAAGAGCCTCACTGTCGTCCGCCGGATCGGCCCATTCGCGCAACCATTTCTCGCTGATCTTCATCGCCGCCCCCTAATTGAATTGTTGTAGGAATCGGAGGTCGTTCTCGAAGAAGAGACGTAGATCGTCGACGCGATACAACAGCATCGACAGACGGTCGACGCCGAACCCGAACGCAAAACCCGTGTAGCGCTCCGAATCGATGCCCGACATCTCGAGCACGTTCGGATGCACCATGCCGCAACCCATCACCTCGAGCCACCCTTCCTGGCCGCACGACTTACAGCCGGAACCCATGCAATGCACGCACTGCACGTCGACTTCCGCCGACGGTTCGGTGAAGGGGAAGTACGACGGGCGGAACCGCACGTCGAGCGGCTTCTCGAAGAACCGCTGCAGGAACTCGATGACGGTGCCTTTGAGATCGGCGAAGCCGATGCCTTCGTCGATCACCAAGCCTTCGAGCTGATGGAACATCGGGCTGTGCGTCGCGTCGTAGTCGCGTCGATAGACGCGGCCGGGACACACCACGCGAATGGGCGGCGCCTGCGTTTCCATGACGCGCACCTGCACGGGCGACGTGTGGGTGCGCAACACCAGACCGTTGTTCAAATAAAAGGTGTCGTGCATCGCGCGCGCCGGGTGGTGCGCCGGAATATTGAGCGCTTCGAAGTTGTGGTAGTCGTCTTCGATTTCCGGGCCGTCGACCACCGCGTAGCCGGCGGCAGCGAAAATGCGTTCCATGCGCTCGAGCGCCTGACTGACCGGGTGCATGCCGCCGTCGGACTGGCGCCGGCCCGGCAACGTCACGTCGACGCGTTCGTTCGCGAGCGCCGAGCTCAGTTGCTCGGACCGCAGCGCCGCGTCGCGCGCATCCAGCCACGCTTGCACCTGCCGTTTCGCATCGTTGATCGCGGCGCCCGCCGCCGGACGCTCGTCTGCCGGCAGCGCACCGAGCGCTTTCAACTGCGCGGTCAGCACGCCTTTCTTGCCGAGGAACCGCACGCGAACGTCGTCGAGTGCGCGCGGGTCGTTCGCCTGTGCAATCGCCGTTTCGGCGTCGGCGATGATGTCGGTCAGCTTCATCAGTGGCTCCAATACGAAAAGGGGAAGGGACAGTGACTGCCCTTCCCCTGCTCACACGTCGACCGGGAGGGCGCCAGGTTGGCCTCCGGAAGACGGTCGATGTCGCTTGAAGTCGTTAGGCCGCGAGTGCCGATTTGGCTTGCTGCGCGAGTGCACCGAATGCTTCTTTCTCGTGCATCGCCATGTCCGCCAACACACGCCGGTCCAAGTCGATCGCCGCCTTCTTGAGGCCGGCGATAAACAGGCTGTACGACAATCCGTGCTCGCGCGCCGCCGCGTTGATCCGCACGATCCACAGTGCACGGAAATGTCGCTTGCGCTGTCGACGGTCGCGATACGCGTATTGACCCGCCTTGATGACGGCCTGCTTCGCCGCGCGATAGGTTCGGCTGCGTGCGCCGTAGTAGCCCTTTGCGAGCTTCAGGACTTTCTTGTGTTTCGCGTGAGCGGTAACGCCGCGTTTGACTCGTGCCATGACGCCCTCCGCTCAGCGCGCTTTCTTCGGCAACATCTGGTCGAGTAGACCGACGTCCGAAGGCGAGACCTGACCGAGACCGCGCAGCTGGCGTTTCCGCTTCGGGCCTTTCTTGGTCAGGATGTGGTTCTTGTACGCGCGGCGGTGTTTGTACCCGCCGTTCGCGGTGCGCCTGAAACGCTTCGCCGCGCCGCGATTGGTTTTCAATTTCGGCATTTCGATACTCCGCATTGATACGTTCGCGACGCGCAACAGCGCGCATCGCCGTGATGAGTAGTGGAGCTACTTCTTCTTTTTCTTCGGAGCCAAGACCATCGTCACCTGACGACCTTCGAAGCGGGCTTGTGTTTCCACGTTGCCATGCTCCGCCAAGTCGCCTTCGATCCGCTGCATCAGTTGCATCCCGATTTCCGGGTGAACCATCTCGCGGCCGCGGAACCGCAGTGACACTTTGGCTTTGTCTCCATCGCCCAAGAAGCGAATCAGGTTGCGTAGTTTGACCTGATAGTCGCCTTCTTCAGTGCCTGGGCGAAACTTCATCTCCTTGACCTGGATCTGCTTCTGCTTTTTGCGCTGCGCAGATTTCTGCTTCTTCAGTTCGAACAGGTGCTTCCCGTAGTCCATCACCTTGCACACGGGCGGCTCGGCTTCTGGTGCAATCAGCACCAGATCCATCTGCGCCTTGCGCGCTTCGGCGAGCGCTTCGTCCCGACTGACGATACCGATCTGTTCGCCAGCGGCACCGACCAAACGCACCGGCGAGATACGGATCTCTTCGTTGATCAGAGATCGATCGCCGCCCTTAGCCCCAGGTTTCTTAATAAGCAACTCTCCAACGCGATAAAGCCGCCACCGCCTCCGATTCGAAGGCGCTATCGGCTTTAACTGGATTGCAACGCCATCCGGCTGGCGTCGCGGGCGCGATTCTAATGGCGTCGCGCTACGGCTGCAATGGTGTTCCGCCTTTGAAGGGCCGGCTAAGCCGTTGTCATAAAACGTATTTGGCAGATTGCGAGACGGCTCACGGGGATAGCGGTGAAAGCTGGTAGGCGCGAGTGGATTCGAACCACCGACCCCCACCATGTCAAGGTGGTGCTCTAACCAACTGAGCTACGCGCCTGGGGACTTGCCGCCGGTTTGCCGGACGGCCGCGTAACTTACCATCGCGGCGCCGCGCGGTGCAATTTCAAGTTCGTGGAATTGAGATCACGTGGTACTCGTGTTTCGGAACCCGCACCATCGGTCGAATTTCGATTGCGTGCACGCCGTCGAATCGCTCGACTCCGCGGCTCACGACCGCGCGCAATTCATGCAGATCGGCCGCGGTGATCGAGATGAGCACGTTGAATCGTCCGGTGACGGCGGCGACGTACGCCGTGCCCGGCAGCGCCGAGAACGCGTCGAGCGCCTTCGACAAATGCGCAGGGTCGATCGTGACCAACACGGTCGCGCCTGCACTGACGCCGAGCTTCAGCGGATCGACCACTGCACCGATTCGAATGGCACGCGCGTCTTCGAGTTTCTTCAACCGCTGCCGCACGGTGCCTTCGGAAATGTCGAGACGACGCGCAACCTCGCGATTGCTCAAACGACCGTCGTCGCGCAGCAACTCGAGGATGCGCTCGTCGACATCGTCAGTTCGCAACACGGTTTTCGCCCAACGCAACGTGTGCGGATTCGAACTTGCGGATCTCGAGCGCAAAGTACGACTCGACGCGTTGAATGCCTGCGACCTTCGCCATCTCGTCGTTGACGATGCGCGCGAGGTCTTCACGATTACGCGCTGCGAACGACACGAGAATGTCGGGGCTGCCGAGATAGATCGCCACCGCGAGCACGCCCTCGATCGGAACGATGTCGGCTGCCACCGCATCGACATCGCGCCCCGCGACGTAGACATCGAGGAATCCCTGGAACTCGTAGCCGAGAGAGTAGATGTCACGTTGCAACGTCACTTGCATGACGTTCCGTTCGGTCAACGCGCGAATACGCGACGCCACAGTCGTCTCGGACACGTTGAGCATCTTCGCAATCGTTTTGTTCGGTGTTCGACCGTCCTCGCGCAACGCCTCGATGATGCGCAGGTCGGTCTCGTCCGGAGTCTTCGTCATCCAGGTTCCCCATTTTCAGCAGTGGACGCGCGAATGAGCG
>DASRZO010000569.1:0-2587 GCA_035686405.1 Pseudomonadales bacterium
GACAGCAGTGTGAAGAGATTCACAGGCACTCCGAGCCAACCGAACAGCCCCAACGTCACTAGACTGGCCGCGGCGGACGGTGCGAGCAAGCTCGGCACCTCGCGCAAACCGAAGCGTCGCGACAACACCGCGCCGGCGACGAGATAGACCGCCACCAGCAGCCAGCCGATCGCGACGCGATAGCTGCGCAGCACGTCGGTGATCGTCGCGATGCGATCGATCAACCGCACACCGTCGAGGTCGTGCGCGACGGCGCGCAAGGCGTCGACGTCTTTGATGCCGCCGAGCGTGACGATGCTCGCATACGGGGTCGCATCGTGATGCAACCAGAGCAAGCGATACGGTTCCGACGCCGGACTCGTGAGCCATTCCTCCGGCGTCAGTAACGGCGTGTCGATCGAGATCGCGGCGACGCGCCGTGCGATAGCATCGGCGTCGAGGCCCAGTTGCGTCCACGCGCGCGCTTGCAGGCCCGTTGGGCCGAACACGTCGCGCTGCAGCAGGGCGCGGTTCTCGCGCTGGCGCGCGAACGACGGCAGTGTGCGGGTCACCGCCGTGTACGCGCCGAGGCGGCCGTCCGCAACGAGCGGATCGAGCGTACGCGTCAGACGTTCTTCGTTTTCGAGTACGCGCTGCGCGTCGTTGCCGCTGACGAGGAAGTAGCGCGACTCGATGGCGGAGTGCAGCAGCGTCGCAACGCTGCGCTCCGCGTCGAGCAGCGCGGGCGGCGACGCTTGCAACGCGGTGACGTCGTCGCGTAGTTCGATGCGGGCGACACCCAGCACGGTGAATGCCGCGAGCGCGGCTGCGCCGAATGCAGCCGCGCCGCCCCAGCGCCACGCCGCGAACCGGCGCGTCAATGCGGCGCCGAAGCGCGGTGCGAACGCCGCCGTGCGCGTTGGCGCGCGATACAGCACCGGATAGCCGTACAGCACGGTGCTGCAGCCGGCGACGAGGCCCGCGATGCAGAAAGTCGCGATTTGCCGCAACCCCGGAAAGGGCATCAGCAACAACACGACGTAGCCGAGCAACGTCGTGACGAGCCCCAGCGCGATCGCGCCACCGACGTGTTCGTACGCGTCTGCCGCCGTCCAGCGTTGCGGATTGCGGAAGCGATCGGCAAAGAAGTGGATCGAGTAGTCGATGACGCCGCCGATGAGGCTCGAACCGAAGACGAGCGCGAGGATGTGGACCTTTGCGAACAACAATTGATTCGCGGTCATACCGGCAACGAACGCAACACCCGTCGTCATCGCGCCGAGCGCGAGCGGTCGCAGCGCGCCGAAGACGGCGATCAACAGCACCATCACCGCCGCCGTCTCGATGGTCCCGAATACCGTGAGCTCGCGTTGCGCGCGGTCGGCGATCGCGCTGGCGTGCTGGACCGCGCCCGAGATCAGCATCTGCGCGCCGTCGCCGGCCTGTACACGCGCTGCATCGATCGCGGCTGACGCCGCCTCTTGCGTTTCGGTTGCAAACGGTGACCCGGCGAGCTCGGCATCGATCATCACGTAGTGACGGCTGTCTGCGTCGATCACCAACACGTCGCCCTCGAGGTGCGCCGCGCCGAAGGCCGGCACTTGCTGTTGCAGATACGCTGTCGCAAGTCCGAGAGGGTCTTCGGCGAGACCGAGCGGGCTCGTTAGTGCCGTGGGCGTGAACGCGGTGCGGATCCCCTCTCGCAGCAGCGTCTCGCCTGCACCGTCGCGCAACAGTGCGTAAGGCCGACTCGCGAGTAGGACGGCGCGATGTGCGCGATAGAGATCGAGTTGTTCGCGAGTTCGTCCGCGCACCTCGAGTTCGACGCGCGCGAACGCACGCGAATCGCGCAGCGTCGCCGCGATGCGGTGTGCAGCTTGTTTCGCCGCGTCGAGTTGCGGCGCCCCCGCGAGTACGATCACGCGCCGCGCGAGCGCTTGCGAGAATTGATCGACGGCGCGATTGACGTCTTCGGCATTTCGCTCGGTGGGTAGCAACGCAACGATGTCGGTTTCCACCTGCAGGCGCGGCCAAACGACGAGGCCGAACAGCACGAACAGGGTCGTGACGAAGACGAGCCAGACGCGGAAGCGATAGCGCACGCCGCTGTCGGCCGCACTCTCGGAACTCATCGCTCGAAGCGGGCTTGCTCGGCCGCGCTCGGTGCCGAGGGGTCGTAGGCGACGTCGTTGAATTCGATCGACGTGCGATCGCCGTTCGCGTCGTGTAGATCTACCGTTTCAACCTGTGCCGCACCGGAGATCGTCGCGTCGCGGATGAACGTCGCGACATCCTGCGCGCGCGGCCGCAACCCGAGTGACCAGCGTGCGCCGTCGGCCGCGCCGAAGAGATCGAACGAGGTCGCGAGCGTCGCGACATCGAGCGTCAGCAAAGCCGACAGCAGGTGGATCGCCGCTTGCTGCGCGGGCGTGTCGCCGCCGTCGCGCACCGTAGCGTTGCCGTCGTCCATCGTCACGACTCCGCGCGCCGTGACGATGGCTTCGGAGTCGAACGGCTCGCGCGTGTGCCAGTCGATGCCGACGCCTTTGATCAACGTGTAGTCGCCGGTCGATTCCAACGGTTTCGGTATGTCGGCGAGGTAGCGCTT
>DASRZO010000570.1:0-4973 GCA_035686405.1 Pseudomonadales bacterium
CGCGCAGCGAATCGAGTCCTTTCGGCGAACAGTTGATGAAACCGTCGTCCGTGCGCGGCGCGGTCGCGACGAAGAAGACGTGCTGACGCTCGATCCATTCCTTCAAGTTCGGTTCGATGCGTTCGAAAACGGAAGCCATCGCTGTCTCCTGGATTTTGCCGTCGCGACTCGTGCGGTGATCGCATTCTAAGGGAGGCGGCGCACACGACCTGTATGCGGTTCGTCAGTTCGCGACCCGACTCAGACGTTGCGCGCGCAACGTAAAGTACGCGGCCGGAATGCCGACCGTGATCGCCCACAGCACTGCGAGCACCGTCCATGGCGCCGCGACGTGAATCGTCATCTGCCGCCTCCTCGTGCCGCGACGCCGCCGTGCGCGCCATGATGCCAGACGTTCTCTCGCACGACGGACGCCTTGGCAATGGACGCGATTTCGCGTTCAACTGCGTCCGGGGATTCACCATCGAGGGGCACCGTGCGTCGCGTTCGCAATTCGTGGCTGTGGTTTTTCGCTCACCGACCGCTTGGACGGCATTGCGGAGACGGCGACATGTCGGTGAGTCGCGTGCCGGGCCGGCCCATGTTTCGATACGCCGTGCACGCCGTCGCGCTCGGCGTCGCCGCGTTGATCGTAGCGGCGCTCGCGACCGTCGTCCGGGCGGCCGAACCGGTCGCCGCGGCGGCGCGCGCCGCAGTCGACTCGTCAGATCCCGACGCGCCGCACGAGCCGTTCTGGGCGCGGCGCGAGACCGGCTATCTGAAAACGGCAGACGGCACCTTGCTGCGCTACTCGGTGCTGTTGCCCGCGCAGCAAGGGCGATTCCCGGTCGCGCTGATCTACAGCGGTTACGACACCGGCGAAATCGGCGGCGCCGCGTACCTGCACAACGACGTCACGTTCTCGATGGACCTCGACACGAAGCTCGTTCGCGCCGGCTACGCCGTCATGGGCGTGAACGCGCGCGCGACCGGTTGTTCGGAGGGCGCGCCGTTCAGCGTGCTCGGGCCGAAGTACGGCGAAGACGGCCGCGACGCGGTCGAATTCGCCGCTACCCAGCCTTGGTCGAACGGTCACGTCGGCATGTACGGCTGGTCCTGGGGCGGCATGTCGCAAATCGCGACAGCACCGCATCGACCGCCGCACTTGCAAGCGATCGCACCCGGCATGGTTCTCGGCGATCAACGTCTCGACAACACTGCGCCGGGCGGCGTCACCGGTTATGCGATGGTGCACGGTTGGCGCGGTTATCTGCTGGAGCGCTGGGCGGCGGTCGCCGCATCCGCGCAAGCCGCGGGCGATACGCGCTGTTTGCAGCAGCTCGAGCGCAACATCGCCGGCGAGAACGAGCAGTCGGCAGTGCGCTGGCAGATGCAGCATCCTCTGCGCGACGCGGCGGTGGAGGAAGCGCGGTTGAGCGCGCGCACGCATTCGATCGACGTGCCGGTGCTGTCGATGGAGGCCTTTCAAGACGAAGCGACGTCGACGCGCGGCGACTACTACCAGGAAACGCTCGATCCCCAACGCACGTGGCTGCTGCAGACCAACGGGCCGCACGACCTGTACGAAGCGCTGCAGTATCAAGCGCTGCTGGTCGAGTTCTTCGACCGCTTCGTCAAAGGCATCGACAACGGGTTCGACAAGCGACCGCACTTGACGGTGTGGGTCGACACCGCAACCAACGCGAATAGCCGCCCGCACGCGTACATGGAAGCGGCCGCACCGGGATGGACCTTCGCGACGCAAGCGTTGTTCCCCCCTGTTCAGCCGTTGGCATTTGCGCTTTCCGCGGGCGGTCGGCTGACGATCGAGCCGCACGGCAGCGGCGACGCCGATACCTACACGTATCCGGTGCTCGGGCCGGACGCCGATGCCGAGATGGGCAAAGACTATTGGGGGCCGCTCGCGGCCGACTGGCGCAAGGGCTCGCTCGCCTACACGAGCGAACCGCTCGATCGCGACATTCTCGCGTACGGCCCCGCGAGCGCGGATCTGTGGGTCTCGTCGGACGGTCCGGACTTCGACATCCAAGTGACCGTGACCGAAGTACGGCCCGACGGACAGGAGATGTTCCTGCAACGCGGCTGGCTGCGCGTATCCGATCGCGCGATCGACGAACATCGCTCGACGCCGGTACGGCCGGTGTTGATCGATTTGCCGCAGAGCATCCTGCCGCTACGCCCCGACGAGCCCGTATTGGCGCGCGTCGAAATCAACAAGTTCGCCGCCGTGTTTCGCAAAGGATCGCGCATCCGCATTTGGATCGATACGCCGAGCGCGACCGGGCTTTACCAGTTCAACTACGTCGCGCTGCCGGCCACGAACCGCGTATGGCACGACGCCGCACATCCGTCGCGGTTCGTCATCGGCGAACTGCGCGACGTCGCGTTCCCGCCGAGAGGCGCGACCTGCGGCGCGGTTCTGAAACAACCGTGTCGCGCCGATCCGCTGTCGAGCGCGGCGAACTAGCGGGCGCGAGGACATCTGATCCGATCGGCGCCGCACTCGCGCAGCCGGCGCACGATGTCGAGCGACGGACCCTGAGCGTCAGTGCGGCGCCCAATCCTTCTCGACGTACTGCCGGCTGTCGTGCACGTACGTCGCGCGTAACGCGATTTGGTGCTGCAGCTCCGCCATGACCCGTTCGAGGGTCCTGCCGACCCGCGTGCAGTTGCGAATCATCTCGAGCTTCGGCCAAGTCGCCCGCTCGCCCTCGAGAATCAGCTCGCGCGTTTCTTGCTCCGACAAGATCGACAACAGCTTGCGCGGATCCCACACGCGTCGCCGCGGCAGGATGTTCACGTCCGCCGTGTAGTCCTGCACGGCGATGCTGTAAGCCATGCGCGCGTACACGTTGAGCGGATAGCGGTCGCCGAGCACGCGCATCGTGAACGGCCACGTCGCGCGCAACCATTCGCGCGCCGCGCTCTGGTAGATGTCGAAGAAGCGGCCTAACAGGCTCTCGTCGAACCCGGTGTCGCGGATCGCCCACAACACCAGCGGGTTCGTTTGGCTCGTGATGAAGTGGTTCACGCCGTACAGACGTGTCAGCCGCTTCGCCGGGAGGTCGTCGGAGATCGATCCGTCGACCCACTTGCGCGTCGGCAGATACGCGACCCGTTCGCCGAGACGATTCTTCGCGGCCAACGTCACCGCGGGAAACACCCCGGGAATGGCGCACGAAGCGAGCACCGTCTCGCGAATGTAGACGTTCGGCGACGTCACCGCGTTCATCAAGCGCGACGTCTGGTGCAGCTCGGCCGGCGACACTGGGATGTTGATCCTGCGTCCGGTGCGCGCGAACGCCTCTTCGAACGTGAGATCCGGAATCATCGCGGCGATGGCGGTGCGCACGTCGTCGATCGCGAGCTGCCGGTTGCCGTGCGCTTCTGCCGCGCTCGTCTCGCCGATCTCCTCGAGCGCGGCCATCGTCGAGCCGCTGTCGAACGACGCGCGCAACTCCTCGTCCGTGTGCGTACCGAGTATCGCGGCGACGAACGAACCCGCGCTCGAACCCGAGATGACGGTCGGCAACAGGTTCTGTTCCAACATCGCTTTGGCGACGCCGAGATGGAACGGCCCGAGGGCGCCCGCACCGGAGAGCATCAGCGCCGAATGGCCGAAGCACAGGCTCGCGCGTTGCAGGAACTCGAATTTTTCGAGCAGCGGAATCTGCGCCTCGTCGGCGCGCGCGACGACCTCGATCGCGCCGGCCAGTTCGTCGATGTAATTCGTGATCAGGTCTTTCGTGCCGAACTTCGCGCGGGCATACAGGGCGGGCCGGCCCATGCCGCCCATGTTGCCGTGAATGCCTTGGTTCAGCAGGAACAGCAACGCGTGCGCGTCGCCAGTCGTCTTCAGCGCGCACAACTCATCGTAGCGCGAGCGAATCGCCCTGAAGTCGTAGCGGCGCGAGCGGTCCTCGCGACGCCACGCGGCCGCGCCGCTGCGTTCGTCGTGCGCCAGCGCCGCCGCCTTCCATTCGTCATACGAGTTCGCGCGCGACAACTCGACCGACGCCTGGCGACTGCCATTATTCGTCGAGACACCATTCATAGCTCCAGTCTAGCGGGCAAGCCCGAGTTCGGACTTGCGGGTTTCCACCTAGGTCCGCGCGCACACCACCGCAGCGGAGCCGCGCCGCGCGTTCACGCCCCCGCCTTCTCGATCGCCTTCTTGTACGCCGGCCGCGCCTCGATGCGCTCGACGTATCGGGTGAGATTCGGGAACTTCTCCTTGCCGAGAAAAATCACGCCGACCTGCGCGACGAACGACAACTGCACGTCGGCGCCGGTCAACGAACTGCCGACGATGAAGTCGCGCTTCGCGAGTTCATTGTTCAGAAATCCCAGATGGTTGTCGGTCTCGCTCTCGATGCGCGGCATCAGCGGTGCGCCGGCGTCGCCCAAGCGCCCGACGTACAGTCGCATCATCAGCGGCAGCATCGCCGACCCTTCGCCGTAGTGCAGGAACTGGATGTAGCGGTCGTAGTCGCGCGTGCCCATCGGCGGCGCGAACTTGCCGTTGCCGTACTTGCGCACCAGATATTCGATGATTGCACCCGACTCGAAAATGACCTCGCCGTTGTCGCGGATCAACGGCGACTTGCCGAGCGGATGGATCGCCTTCAGCTCCGGCGGCGCGAAGTTCGTCGTCGCGTCGCGCTTGTACGACACCAGCTTGTAGTCCACGCCGAGCTCTTCCAGCAGCCACGTGATCCGCCGCGATCGCGACGCGTTCAAGTGATGGACTTCGATCATTGCCTTCGCCCCTTCGTTGATTTGTCTTGAGAATCAGCCCGCCGCGATCGACGTCGCTTCGTCGACGCCGTTCAAGATCGCGCGCTTCTGCCGTTCGTTGAATGCGAGCAGCCTCGCCATGTGCGCGAGCCGCACGTGATCGCGACCGTTTGCCGTCATTTTGTCGAACCAATCGTCCTCGCCGAGCATCTCGCCGAGCCGCGGCGCATTCCGGT